>NZ_AKJB01000071.1:0-130078 GCF_000282555.1 Pseudomonas sp. GM102
CGTGCTGATCGGCCGCCCCAGCCGCACCATCCGAAGTGCCTGGGTTTACTCAATAAGATCACGCAGGAGATTTGACGTGCACATTGGTGTTCCTCTCGAAACCCAGACGGGTGAAACACGGGTTGCTGCAACCCCGGAAACCATCAAGAAGCTGATCGGCCAGGGTCATAAAGTCACTGTGCAAAGCGGCGCCGGCATTAATGCCAGCGTTGTCGACAGTGCTTATGAAGCGGCAGGCGCAACCATTGGCAGCGCCAATGATGCATTTGGCGCCGAGCTGATTCTCAAGGTGGTCGCCCCCAGCGACAGCGAACTGACGCTGATAAAAAGCGGCACCGTTGTGGTGGGCATGCTCAATCCGTTCAGCAATGAAACCATTGCCAAGATGGCTGAGTGCGGCATTACCGCTTTCGCACTGGAGGCCGCGCCGCGCACCTCCCGCGCTCAGAGCCTGGATGTGTTGTCCTCTCAGGCGAACATCGCCGGCTATAAGGCCGTGTTGCTGGCTGCTCACTACTATCCACGCTTCATGCCGATGCTGATGACCGCTGCGGGCACCGTGAAAGCGGCGCGCGTGCTGATTCTTGGCGCTGGCGTAGCCGGTTTGCAGGCGATTGCCACGGCGAAACGTCTGGGTGCCGTCATCGAAGCGTCCGACGTGCGTCCTGCCGTGAAGGAGCAGATCGAATCCCTGGGTGCGAAATTCGTCGATGTGCCGTACGAAACCGATGAAGAGCGCGAATGCGCCGTCGGTGTCGGCGGTTACGCACGCCCCATGCCGGCCAGCTGGATGCAGCGCCAGGCCCTGGCCGTGCACGAACGCGCCAAGCAGGCTGACATCGTCATTACTACTGCACTGATCCCGGGCCGCAAGGCGCCGACGCTGTTGAGCGCGGAAACCGTGGCGCAGATGAAGCCAGGCTCCGTGGTCATCGACCTCGCGGCAGCCCAGGGCGGTAACTGCCCGCTGACCGTGGCTGATCAGGTGGTCGTCGAGAATGGCGTGACCATTTGCGGCCCGACCAATCTGGCCGGCGCCGTCGCGGCCGATGCTTCGGCGCTGTACGCGCGCAACCTGCTGGACTTCCTGAAGCTGGTCTTCAACAAAGAAGGCCAGTTTGAAGTGAACCTCGAAGACGACATCGTCGCCGCGTGCCTGATGTGCCGCGACGGCCAAGTCATCCGCAAAAACGCCTAAGCAGGGATTCAGACGATGGAAGAGCTTATCTCCCCCGGTATCTACAACCTGATCATCTTCGTGCTGGCGATTTATGTCGGTTATCACGTGGTCTGGAACGTTACACCCGCACTGCACACGCCATTGATGGCAGTGACCAACGCCATTTCAGCGATTGTGATCGTCGGCGCCATGCTGGCGGCCGCTTTAACCGTGACGCCACTGGGCAAGACCATGGGCACCCTCGCCGTGGCTCTGGCGGCAGTGAACGTGTTCGGTGGTTTCCTGGTAACGCGTCGCATGCTTGAGATGTTCAAGAAAAAAGCCCCGAAAGCCGTAAAAGAAGAGGCGCCCCAGTAATGAGCATGAATCTGGTAACGACGCTCTACCTGATCGCGTCGATCTGCTTCATCCAGGCCCTCAAAGGCCTGTCGCACCCCACCACGTCGCGGCGCGGCAATGTCTACGGCATGCTCGGCATGGCGTTGGCGATCCTCACTACCGTGGGCCTGATCTATAAGCTGGGCGCGCTCTCTTTTGAGCAAGGCAGTGCTACTGCCGGCATCGGTTACGTCATCGTCGGTCTGCTGGTCGGCGGCACTGCTGGCTCGATCATGGCCAAACGCGTTGAAATGACCAAGATGCCGGAACTGGTCGCCTTCATGCACAGCATGATCGGTATGGCCGCAGTGTTCATCGCTATCGCGGCGGTGGTCGAGCCGCAGTCTCTGGGCATCGTCAAACAGCTGGGTGATTCGATTCCGGCGGGCAACCGTCTGGAGCTGTTCCTCGGCGCGGCCATCGGTGCAATCACCTTCTCCGGTTCGGTGATTGCGTTCGGCAAGCTCTCGGGCAAGTACAAGTTCCGCCTGTTTCAAGGCGCACCGGTACAATTCAACGGTCAGCACAAGCTGAACCTGCTGTTGGGTCTGGCGACGCTGGCACTGGGCGTTACCTTCATGCTGACCGGCAATCTAAGCGCATTTGCTCTGATGCTGGCCCTGGCCTTCGTGATGGGCGTGCTGATCATCATCCCGATCGGCGGCGCAGACATGCCCGTCGTGGTGTCGATGCTCAACAGTTACTCCGGCTGGGCCGCAGCGGGTATCGGCTTCTCGCTGAACAACTCGATGCTGATTATTGCTGGCTCGCTGGTCGGTTCGTCCGGTGCGATCCTCTCGTACATCATGTGCAAGGCGATGAACCGCTCCTTCTTCAACGTGCTGCTCGGCGGTTTCGGCAACACAGCAGATGCCGCTGGCCCGGCAGGCTCGAAAGAAGCGCGCCCGGTGAAATCCGGTTCGGCTGACGATGCCACCTTCCTGCTGACCAACGCCGACACCGTGATCATCGTTCCGGGCTATGGCCTGGCGGTGGCTCGCGCGCAGCACGCATTGAAAGAGCTGACCGAGAAGCTGACTCACCGCGGCGTAACCGTGAAGTACGCGATCCACCCGGTTGCGGGCCGGATGCCTGGCCACATGAACGTACTGCTGGCCGAGGCCGAAGTGCCTTACGACCAGGTGTTCGAGATGGAAGACATCAACTCCGAGTTCGGTCAGGCCGACGTGGTGTTGGTACTCGGTGCCAACGACGTGGTGAACCCGGCAGCCAAGAACGATCCGAAATCGCCGATTGCCGGCATGCCGATTCTGGAAGCGTTCAAAGCCAAGACCATCATCGTCAACAAGCGCTCGATGGCCAGCGGCTATGCCGGCCTGGACAACGAACTGTTCTACCTGGACAAGACCATGATGGTTTTCGGGGACGCCAAGAAGGTCATCGAAGACATGGTCAAAGCCGTCGAGTAACACTCTTCGGCAATCTGAAACGCCCCGACTCGTCGGGGCGTTTTTGTTTGTGGCTGTTACCGATCCTGTAACGGTGTTTTGTCTGAAAGGCCCAGAATAGACAGCCCGAATGCGACCTTGGTAGCGGGACGGACACTGATCAAATTCACTAGACTGCGCACCTTGCTTCCGTTGCCCGAGATAACAATCATGTACCGTGACCGTATTCGCTTGCCTTCATTGTTGGACAAGGTGATGAGCGCCGCCGACGCTGCCGCTCTGATTCAGGACGGCATGACCGTCGGCATGAGCGGATTTACCCGAGCCGGCGAAGCCAAGGCCGTGCCTCATGCCCTGGCCGAGCGCGCAAAGGTCACGCCGCTGAAAATCACCCTGATGACCGGTGCCAGCCTGGGCAACGACCTCGACAAACAACTGACTGAAGCCGGCGTACTGTCGCGACGCATGCCGTTCCAGGTGGACAGCACCCTGCGCAAGGCGATCAATGCCGGCGAAGTCATGTTCATCGATCAGCACCTGTCGGAAACCGTAGAGCTACTGCGTAACCAACAACTCAAGCTACCGGACATCGCGGTGATCGAAGCCGTGGCAATCACCGAGCAGGGCCATATCGTGCCGACCACCTCGGTAGGCAACTCGGCCAGCTTCGCGATTTTCGCCAAACACGTGATCGTCGAGATCAACCTGGCTCACAACCCGAATCTCGAAGGCCTGCACGACATCTATATCCCGACCTACCGGCCGACCCGCACGCCTATTCCGCTGGTGAAGGTCGACGACCGCATCGGCAGCACCGCCATCCCGATACCGCCAGAAAAAATCGTCGCAATCGTGATCACCAACCAGTCCGACTCGCCGTCCACTGTCTTGCCGCCGGACAGCGACACACAGGCCATCGCTGACCACCTGATCGATTTCTTCAAACAAGAAGTGGCTGCCGGTCGCATGACCAACAAGCTCGGCCCGTTGCAAGCCGGTATCGGCACTATCGCCAATTCGGTGATGTGCGGCTTGATCGACTCGCCGTTTGAAGACCTGACCATGTACTCCGAAGTGCTGCAGGATTCGACTTTCGACCTGATCGACGCCGGCAAGCTGAGCTTTGCTTCCGGCAGTTCGATCACCCTGTCGAGCCGGCGCAATGCCGATGTGTTCGGGAATCTGGAGCACTATAAGGACAAGCTGGTGCTGCGCCCTCAGGAAATCTCGAACCATCCCGAAGTGGTGCGACGCCTGGGCATCATTGGCATCAACACTGCGCTGGAGTTCGACCTGTACGGCAACGTCAATTCCACCCACGTCTGCGGCACGCGGATGATGAATGGCATCGGCGGCTCCGGCGATTTCGCGCGCAATGCGCACCTGGCGATCTTTGTCACCAAGTCGATTGCCAAGGGTGGCGCGATTTCCAGCGTGGTCCCGATGGTCAGCCACGTCGACCACACAGAACATGACGTCGACATTCTCGTGACCGAGATAGGCCTGGCCGACCTCCGGGGCCTGGCACCGCGTGAGCGTGCTCGAGTCATCATCGACAACTGCGTTCACCCGGACTATCGACCAGCCTTGAATGACTACTTCACTGCCGCTTGCGCAGTCGGCGGGCATACCCCGCACATCCTGCGTGATGCCCTGAGTTGGCACATAAACCTGGAAGAAACCGGGCGCATGCTGGCGGTGTAATTGATACAGATTGCAGCTGACGCAAACACAGTTTCGTCAGCTCGCGGTGACAACACTCAATACCGTCAAAAACTGTACTGCTGTACCGGTCTTTTCCTACGGTATTTTCCTACCTTTTGCGTTGAACGGAGCAAAAATGCACCGTATTAGTGCAGATAGGTACAGTTGCCTCAATTTCGACCAGTACACTGCCTTTTAACAGTTAACTGGTCTCTCACAATACAGGTGAACTGTATCTACAGAGACTGGCCAAACGAGAGGATCATTGGCATCAGTTAAACCACTACCTAATCCCGCCATAAGCGGAAGGATGTCAACCATGGAACGTACACTCAGTTCCGAACTGTTCTTCGAAGATACTGCTGCAAAAACCCAGGCTTCCATGCCTCTGCGCGTTATCGCCAACCTGATGCTGTGGCAGCGCCGCATCTCCAGCCGCCATCAACTGGCTCGCCTGGATTCGCGTCTGCTGGCTGACGCAGGGATTAGCGAAGCACAACGCTACGAAGAGCTGAGCAAGCCGTTCTGGCGTTAAGTTAGCGTCGCTGGCTCTGATCCTCTGGATCCACCGCCAGCAACCCGAATTGAACAAACAAAACCCGTCGTGGGAAACCACGACGGGTTTTGTCGTTTTGGAGCGTTCACATTGGGCCGTACAGAAGACATAACCCTCAATAGGTACAGTTTATATATTCAACAAATTGAACCAGTACAATTTCATCTGAGTGTGTCTGTGCCCGCAGGCGTAGGGGGGTCACCATTGAATCCCGACAAGTTGGCAAAAGGACCGCGCCCATGAATAACTTACTAAATGCTTCCATCGTCACACCGCAAGCAAAGCCCCGCTTGGCCAGGCTTCGAGGATTGCTGAGAGCGTTCGCCGACAGCCTGGAAAGGGCTCGCACCCGACGGTTACTGGGCCAACTCAATGATCAACAGCTCTCGGATCTGGGCATCAGCCATGCCGACCGCCTCAACGAAGTGGACAAACCGTTCTGGCGCTAGCGTTCTCCATTAACAGACGGGACTGTTCTAACCGAGGTGCACAGGCCTAATATCCAGATAGAACGTGGCGAACGCTTTACGAAAGGCGTCTGATCCTGAGCCACCTCTAAATCGGTCTATCCAAAGGAGCTACCCCATGTCCCGTCTACGTCTGCTCAGCGCTGCCGCCCTGCTTGCCGTTGCTGCCAATTCCCACGCCACCAGCTTTATCGTGACCACCGATTCCATTGTTGGTGGACTGAAGGCGTCCTCTGACGCAACGTCGGATGTCTCGTCGTCCTTTCGCGACGACAAAATCGTTCGTGCTGCTCGTGACGATGCCGCCAGCTTCGTCGCCAGCGAAGGCGCCATTCGTGGTGTGAAACTGGAAAGCGCGCTCGACCACATCCGCCAACAGACTCCACAACTGAATGCGACCGACGCACAGCTGGCCCAGGCCATCCTGACGATCTAAGCGACAGCTCTGAAGCGGGGCACGCCCTAATGCTGATCAGTTAAACGCAATCCATGTCGGAGCGGGTTTGCTCGCGAAGGCGTCAGCACATCCAACATTGATGTCGTCTGACGCACCGCTTTCGCGAGCAAGCCCGCTCCCACAGGTGTCCCCATGTTTCGGCACTGGCTCTAGCCCGGGCATTGCGCTAGCCTTGGGACTCGTTTTCAGCTATCGAGCCTCATGCGTTTTCTTTCAAGTATTTCGATCACTGCGGTTTTTCTTGCGGCTTGCTGGTCGGGTTCGGCCCATGCCTTCGATGCTTTCAACCTGTCTACGCAAGGCACCGTGGCCAGTGGTTATGCCACCAGCATGGTGACCTCCGCGCCCTTCGACCATAAACTGCTGATCGCCGCCCGGGATGACGCTGCCGCGTTCATTGCCAGTGACGGTCAACTGCGAGGATCACAACTGGAGGCCGCGTTGATTTACCTGCGCCGGACCCAGCCAAAACTTCACGCCAGCGACCTTGAACTGGCGCAAGCAATTCTCGTCCAATAGTTATCCCTTGTTCCTCCGGAGTCGTTCCATGCGTAGCCCGCTGATTGCTGCCACCCTTGGCCTGCTGTTGTTGGCCAATGTGGCCCAGGCGCAAACCCTGGTAGCCACCAGTAACATCATCATTCGTGCTTCCGAACGCACGCTTGATTTCACTTCCGACACCACCACGTCCATCCGCGATTCGAAGATCGTCCGTGAAGCCCACGACGATGCAGCCAGTTTCGTCGCCAGCGAGGGTGAAATCCGTGGTGCGCACCTGGAAGCGGCCTTCGACACCTTGCGCACTCGCGTGCCGGAAGCCCGAGACGCCAGTGATCAGGTTCTCGCCGAAGCCATCCTCGCACTGTGAAGTCACTCGGCGCCTGGCTGCTGGCCGGGGTTGTGTTGCTGCTTGGCAACACAGCTCAGGCCAGCCTGCAATTACGGCTCAAGACCGACGGTCTGAGCCCCGCGCAACAGCAGGCCAGTCAGGCGCTGCTCGATGAAGCCATGCAGGCGTTACCACCGCGCTTCATCGAGCAACTGGACCGGCGCATTGACGTCGGCTGGACCTACGACATGCCGAGCGATGCTTACGGCCAGGCGTCACTGGTGTCCGAACTCGATCTGAACCGCAATTTGCTCGCCAGCCTCACCAACGGCAGCGCCGCGACCCAAAAAACGTATCGTCCACACGGTACCGTTCGCCGGGAAATGCTCGCCACGGTGTTGCACGAACTCACCCACATTTATGACCGTGCGCGCCTGTGGCCAGCCGCCGAGCGCACACTGATCCAGCGTTGCACGCAACGTAACAGCAGCTCCGGGCTGATCGGCATCCCCGATCAATGCCGTGGGCAGACGGAGAGACGCTGGACCCTCAGCGATGACCCTCGTCTGCTGGATTTGGCCGGCTGGCCGCAATACGTCGGTCGGCGCGGCGAGCGCGAACAGCACAACCGGCAGATTGCCCGAAGCCCGGACATCTACGAGACGAACAGCCCGAAGGAGTTTGTCGCGGTCAACATGGAGTACTTCCTCCTCGACCCAAGTTACGCCTGCCGTCGCCCTGCGCTGTATCGCTACTACAAAGAACATTTCGGTTGGGCTCCTGCTGCAAAAGATACGTGCGCCCAATCATTTGCCTTTCTCAATGCGGGTAACGACTTCGCCAAGCAGCCTCTGGGTCAGGTCGATCCGGAGCGGGTTTACGCGGTTGACTATCTACTGGCAGAAGCCAACCAGAACTGGGTCAGCCGCTGGGGTCACAGCATGCTGCGACTGGTGATCTGCGCACCGGGTCGGCCTCGCGGGCCGGATTGTCGACTGGATCTGGATCAGCATCTGGTGTTGTCCTACCGCGCCTTCGTCGGTGACTTACAGCTGTCGAGCTGGGATGGGCTGGTGGGTAAATACCCATCGCGCCTGTTTGTCTTGCCGCTGGCCCAGGTGATCGACGAATACACCAAGACCGAACTGCGCAGCCTGGCATCGGTGCCGCTGAACCTGTCGCACAGCGAGGTCGAAGACGTGGTGGAACACGCCGCGGAGATGCACTGGAGTTACGACGGCAACTACTTTTTCCTGTCCAACAACTGCGCGGTAGAAGGCCTGAAATTACTGCGCAGCAGCACCAACAATGCGCAACTGGTCGGCCTCGACAGCATCATGCCCAACGGTTTGCTGGAAGTGCTCAAGGGCCGTGGATTGGCAAACACCAGCGTGCTGGATGATCCCCGCGAAGCACTGCGCCTGGGCTATCGCTTCGACTCCTTCCGCGAGCGTTATCAAGCGATGTTCGAAGTGCTGAAAAAGCATTTGCCGATCAAGCAGGACAAGGTCGAGGACTGGCTGTCCTTGAAAGCTGAGGAACGCCGTAAATGGATTGATCAGGCTGACTTACGCACCAGCGCGGCATTGCTGCTGCTGGAGCAGGCCAGTTTCCGTCAGCAGATGGTGCTGGCCCAGGACGAAGTGAAGCAACGTTATCTGGGCGCTCGGGAATTGAAGAATGGCGGCATGGATAAGGCCAATGCGACCTTGCAGGAGATTCTCGCCAACAGCGGCTTCCTCAGCCGTCCGGCCGAACTGCTCGGCACCGGCGGTTATGGTTTGCCGCAACCGAACGAGTGGACGCGCCTGGAGTCGGAAAGCAACCTGCGCCAGAAGCAACTGCAAGCGCTGACCGGGGATCTCGACAAGGAAGTGAGAGCACTGCTCGAACCGAGTCGAGCCGCCGAGATGGCCGCCAACGAAGCCAACCTGAAGCAGGTTGGCGAACATTTGCGCAAGCTGCACAAGGCTGCGGGTGGGTTGGAGTTGCCCTGAGGTAAAGGATCCCTGAAAGACCAGAGATCCCCCTGTGGCGATAAGAGCTTGCTCCCGTTCGACGGCGAAGCCGGCGCGATAGGTTGCCTGGTCGATCTTGGGGCCGCTCCGCGACCCAGCGGGAGCGAGCTCCCTCGCCACAATGGATCGCCTTCCCGCTTAGGCGTGAATCAATACAAAACCCCATCCAGAATCTCATAAACAATCCCGGTGCCTACGGCGATCAGCACAATATCGCCGCCCGCACGACGCCACTCGTAACCCGGGTAATACGGCAGTCGGCCCAACGCGCGGTTATCCAGACGCTCTCCGTAGTAACCGTGAGGCAACGGCCGGCCACGGACCAGATGAACACCTGGAGGTGGCGGCGCACCGCGTACGAAATAACCATGGTTATCGTGGATAGTCTGACGCACCGGGCCGAAATCCCGTGGTGGACCGCCGCGACGATTGTCCTGCGGGCCACGGTGATCGTCGCCACGATTGTCACCTCGGTTATCGTAATGACCCTGCTGCGGCCCGCCTCGGTCGTTATCGTCGCGCTGATCGGCGCTGGCGTGCAGCAATGGAGTCGCACTGAGCATCAGCACGCCCAGGCTGGCAATCAGACGTTTCGGCATTTTCATCAGGTCTTTCCTCACAGCCATACAGCAAAAAGGGCTTCAGAACGTAGTCCTGAAGCCCTCGGTCTTGCTGTTTAGTCTGTGCTGCGAAGCTCTAATTCCTCTGTATCAGGAACTTTACCTTCAGCTGACCCGCGCTTTACGTACGCCGTCAGACAAGGCCGCGCACAGGCTGAGTACACCCTCCACAGCCTGATCCGGCGTTGAGGCATTGGCGATGTGATCGATCAGTGCCGACCCCACCACCACACCGTCGGCCAGACGCGCGATGGACGCCGCTTGCTCCGGTGTGCGGATACCAAAACCGATGCTGATCGGCAGATCGGTATGGCGACGCAGACGGGTGACGGCTTCTTCGACATGTTCCAGAGTCGCCGCGCCCGCACCGGTCACACCCGCCACCGATACGTAGTAAACAAAGCCGGAACTGCCGTTCAATACAGTCGGCAAGCGCACGTCATCAGTCGTCGGAGTGGTCAGACGGATGAAGTCCAGGCCCGCCGCCTGTGCCGGGTCGCACAGCTCGCCATTATGCTCGGGCGGCATGTCGACCACGATCAGGCCATCGACACCGGCCTCTTTGGCTTCAGCGATGAAACGCGGCACGCCGTACATGTGAATCGGGTTGAAGTAACCCATCAGCACCAGCGGCGTATCGGTATTGCCTTCGCGGAACTCGCGAACCATTTGCAGGGTTTTCGCCAGGTTCTGTTTGGCGCCCAAGGCACGAATGTTGGCCAGTTGAATCGCCGGGCCATCGGCCATCGGATCGGTGAAGGGCATGCCCAACTCGATTACGTCGGCACCCGCTCCCGGCAAGCCTTTGAGGATCGCCAGCGACGTGTCGTAGCTCGGATCGCCAGCGGTCACGAAGGTCACCAGGGCGGCGCGATTCTGTTCCTTGAGTTCGGCAAAACGCGTTTGCAGGCGGCTCATCAGTGTTTCTCCTGCTTGGATTGCTCTTGTTGAGAGTGTTCCATGTGGTGCATCACGGTCTGCATGTCTTTGTCGCCACGGCCGGACAAGTTGACCACCATCAGGTGATCTTTCGGCAGGGTCGGTGCGCGTTTGAACACTTCGGCCAGGGCATGGGCGCTTTCCAGTGCCGGAATTATCCCTTCCAGGCGGCAGCATTTGTGGAATGCGTCGAGGGCTTCATCGTCGGTCACCGAGGTGTACTGGACGCGGCCGATGTCATGTAACCAGGCGTGTTCCGGGCCAATGCCTGGATAGTCGAGGCCGGCAGAGATCGAGTGAGCGTCGATGATCTGGCCATCGTCGTCCTGCAACAGGAACGTACGGTTGCCGTGCAGCACACCCGGTACGCCGCCGTTCAGGCTGGCCGCGTGCTTGCCGGTTTCGATGCCGTAACCGGCGGCTTCGACGCCGATGATCTCAACGCTCTTGTCATCGAGGAACGGGTGGAACAGACCCATGGCGTTGGAACCACCACCGATGCACGCCACCAGACTGTCTGGCAGACGGCCTTCCTGGGCTTGCAACTGCTCGCGGGTTTCCTTGCCGATCACAGCCTGGAAGTCACGAACCATGGCCGGGTACGGGTGCGGGCCGGCCACGGTGCCGATCAGGTAGAAGGTGCTGTCGACGTTGGTCACCCAGTCACGCAGGGCTTCGTTCATTGCATCTTTAAGGGTGCCGGTGCCAGCGACCACCGGGATCACTTCGGCGCCCAGCAGCTTCATGCGAAACACGTTGGCTTGCTGACGTTCGATGTCAGTGGTGCCCATGTAGATCACGCAGTCGAGGCCGAAACGCGCAGCCACGGTGGCGGTCGCCACGCCGTGCATACCAGCGCCGGTCTCGGCAATGATGCGTTTCTTGCCCATGCGCCGCGCCAGCAGAATCTGGCCGATGCAGTTGTTGATCTTGTGCGCGCCAGTGTGGTTCAGCTCTTCGCGCTTGAGGTAAATCTTCGCGCCGCCACAGAACTCAGTCAGACGCTCAGCGAAATACAGTGGGCTTGGACGTCCAACGTAATCTCGCTGGAAGTAGGCCAATTCTTCTTTGAACGCCGGATCTTCCTTGGCCGCTTCGTATTCGCGGGCCAGATCGAGGATCAACGGCATCAGGGTTTCGGCGACGTAACGGCCACCGAACGCGCCGAACAGGCCGTTGGCGTCGGGGCCGTTGCGCAGATTAGTCTGGGTCATGGGTCGCTCCAGTTGTATTCGAGAGGTGACGATGGGGTTCACTCTACCCCTGACATCCCGCACTGAAAACCGATAAGATCGCCACAACCTGTCAGGAAAACTCACAGATCCCATGAGCCACGACCTTCCTCCGCTGAACGCCCTTCGCGCCTTCGAAGCCACTGCCCGCCTGAACAGCGTCAGTCAGGCCGCCGAACAGCTGCACGTCACTCATGGTGCGGTCAGTCGACAACTCAAGGCGCTGGAAGAACACCTCGGTGTGAGTCTGTTCATCAAGGATGGACGCGGCCTGAAACTCACAGATGCCGGTGTCCGTTTGCGCGATGTCAGCGGTGAGGCCTTCGAGCGATTGCGCAGCGTTTGCGCCGAACTGACCCAAAGCACCGCCGATGCGCCGTTCGTGCTCGGCTGTTCGGGCAGCCTGCTGGCGCGCTGGTTCATTCCGCGCTTGGGGCGACTCAATGCGGACCTGCCGGATCTGCGTTTGCACCTGTCGGCTGGCGAAGGCGATCTCGATCCACGACGACCCGGCCTGGATGCTCTGTTGGTATTTGCTGAGCCGCCATGGCCGGCGGACATGCAGGTCTACGAATTGGCCAGCGAACGCATCGGCCCGGTCATGAGCCCACGATTCGTCGGCTGCGAAAGGCTGCAGAATGCACCGGCTCACGCGCTGCTGACCGAACCCTTGCTGCACACCACCTCACGCCCGCAAGCCTGGCCGAGTTGGGCACAGCAAAGCGGCCTCGACGGCAAGGCGCTGAAGTATGGTCAGGGTTTCGAGCATTTGTATTATTTGCTGGAGGCAGCAGTCGCCGGGCTGGGCGTGGCCATCGCGCCCGAGCCGCTGGTGGCCGAAGACTTGAAGGCCGGTCGCCTGGTTGCGCCATGGGGCTTCTGTGAAACCCCGGCGCAACTGGCGTTGTGGCTACCCAAGCGCGCCGCGGACGGGCGCGCTCGGCAGCTGGCGCAGTGGCTTAAAAACGAACTGCGCCAGGCATCTTAATTACCGCGTTTGCACAGCAGATAGGCCGCCAGAAGACCCAGCGCACCGACTGCGACACCGGCTGTAGTCCAAGGGTGTTCCTGGGCGTAGTCACGTGTCGCGATCCCGGTTTCACGGGTTTTGACCTTGACCTCTTCATAGGCATCGGAGAGCAGATGACGCGAATGCTTCAGCGCGTTTTCGGCGTTGATTTTCAGCGTTTTAAGGGTTTTACGCGACTCGTCCGAGGCGTCGTCCTTCAGGCTTTCCAACGATTTCAGCAGACTCTCGATCTCGGCTTCCATGCTTTGCAATGAGGCTTTACGTAACGAGGTGTTGGCCATGGTGAATCTCCTGCATTGTTTGAGTTGCGTGTGTTGGTTGGGACTTCAGGGGTTCGAGAAAGTGCAGTAAATCTGAACTTCCATCCGGATTGGTCGACAGAAGAAATAAGAAAAATCACTGCTAGGCTGTATTTCACACCCTTAGGAGAACGCCATGACTGACCATCACACCTACAAGAAAGTCGAGCTGGTTGGCTCATCCACCACCAGCATTGAAGACGCCATCAACAATGCCCTGGCCGAAGCCAACAAAAGCCTCAAGTACATGGAATGGTTTGAAGTGACCGAAACCCGCGGACACATCAAGGACGGCAAAGCAGCACACTTCCAAGTGACGCTCAAAGTCGGATTCCGGATTGCCAGTAGCTGAGTTTGAGCTAGTCTTCTGAACTTGCGCGCTGGCCGAATGCCATAGGGAATGGCAGAGCGCTGCACGGTGGGCGCATCCAGCCGATAGCTGGATGCTCTCCCCTATTGATCCGACCAGAGAGTGCAACCCATGAAGAAGTTTATTTTGGCGGTAGGCTTGTTGAGCCTTGCGGGAACAGCCTTTGCCCAAGGCAAGTCGTGCGACGAGCTGAAAGCCGAAATCTCAGCAAAACTGGATGCCAAAGGCGTTTCCAATTACACACTGGAGATCGTCGACAAAGGCGCTGCTGCTGACGGAAAAGTCGTCGGCACCTGTGAAAAAGGCTCCAGGCAAATCGTCTACAAGCAGGGCTGACCTGCCCTCGATAATAAAAAAGCCGACGCAATGGCGTCGGCTTTTTTGTGGGCGCTGTTTGCGCTTCAGCCCTTCATGACCTGCGCCAGCAACTCATAGGAATGCAGGCGATCGGCATGTTCGTACAGGTCACAGGTAAAAATCAGCTCATCGGCTTGAGTCTGTTCGATCAACACTTCCAGCTTGGCGCGAATTTTCTGCGGGCTGCCGACCATGGCAAGACCCAGGAAATCACCGACCGCTTCTCTCTCATGGGGCAGCCATAGCCCGTCCATGGTCTTGACGGGCGGGCGTTGCACCAGGCTCTGGCCACGCATCAACGCGAGAATCCGCTGATAGACCGAGGTGGCCAGGTAATCGGCCTGCTCATCAGTATCCGCTGCCACCAACGGCACGCCGAGCATCACGTAAGGCTTATCCAAAACCGTTGAAGGCTTGAAGTGGTTGCGGTAGACGCGAATCGCCTCATGCATGAAGCGCGGTGCGAAATGTGAAGCGAAGGCGTAGGGCAAACCGCGCTCACCCGCCAACTGTGCACTGAACAGGCTCGAACCCAGCAACCAGACCGGAACATTGGTGCCGGTACCCGGCATGGCAATGATCCGCTGATCCGGCGTGCGTGGGCCGAGGTAGCGCATCAGTTCAGTCACGTCTTGCGGGAAGTCGTCGGCGCTGCCGGAGCGCTCACGGCGCAAGGCGCGAGCGGTCATTTGATCGGAGCCAGGCGCGCGACCCAGGCCCAGATCGATCCGTCCCGGGTACAGACTTTCAAGGGTGCCGAACTGCTCGGCGATCACCAGTGGCGCGTGGTTGGGCAGCATCACGCCCCCCGAACCGACACGAATGGTCGAAGTGCCGCCAGCCAGATAGCCCAGCAGAACCGAGGTCGCCGAACTGGCGATCCCGTCCATGTTGTGGTGCTCGGCGACCCAGAAGCGGTTATAGCCGAATTTTTCGACGTGCTGCGCCAGGTCCAGGGAATTGTGCAGAGACTGGGCCGCACTGCCGTTCTCCCGCACGGGCACCAGATCGAGGGTCGAAAACTTGATATCGGATAGTCGTTTCATAAACCTGCTTCTCCAATGGGTAAGCAGGTTTTTTCACGAACGAAAACCTGCCGAGTCTATAAGCGTGTTCTATGCAATGAGGGCATATACCCGAGTTTCAATAGGAGAGACAAAATTCCTACGCGATTAGAGGACCGATCAGATGAGGTGAACTTTGCCTGACGGTCTATCCTCAGAACCCTGGTAACCGAAAACCACGAAGGCGCGACGTTTCGCGTCGGATCTTGAGGAGGCAGACATGGCTATCACGAAGAAAGCATCAGCTCATTGGGAAGGTGATCTGAAAACCGGTATCGGCTCGATTTCCACGGAAACCGGCGTTCTCAGAGACGCGCCCTATGGCTTCAAGGCCCGTTTCGAAGGGGGTAAAGGCACCAATCCGGAAGAGCTGATCGGCGCGGCTCACGCGGGCTGTTTCTCCATGGCGTTTTCAATGATTCTCGGCGAGGCCAACCTTAAGGCCGACAGTATCGACACCAATGCCGAAGTTACCCTGGACCAGGTAGACGGTGGCTTTGCAATCACAGCGGTAAAACTGATTCTCAAGGCGAAAATCCCCGGGGCGACCCAGGCGCAATTCGAGGAACTGAGCAACAAAGCCAAAGAAGGCTGCCCGGTGTCCAAAGTGCTGAATGCGAAAATCAGCCTGGATGCGACGTTGGTCAGCTGATAGTGGGTTGATACGCTAGCGGGTAAAAGATCGCAGCCTTCGCGGGCTCCCTTGCGCAGGTTGCGGTCTTTTTTTGTCCTGAAACATAACCTGACTGACAAAACTGTGGTCGAATAAATGACAGCAGCTTCAGCGCATCACCGTGCGCGCTGCCTAAAGGGAGCTTCAACCATGAAACGTTTTGCCTTGGCGGTTATCTGTTGCACGCTGGCCACATCGGCCCTCGCGGCACCGAAATCCTGTGAGGAACTCAAGGCCGAGATCGAAGCCAAGATCCAGGCCAATAACGTCTCGTCCTACACCCTGGAAATCGTCACCAACGACGAAGTCCACGATCAGAACATGGTGGTCGGCACGTGCGAAAACGGCACCAAAAAAATCATCTACCAAAAAAATGATCGCTGATTCGGCTCACATGACGCAGTTGGCCAGCCGATCTTCGGCGACAATTTCCCGCTTGGCATTGTAGAGTCGGGCGCTGGGGGTGAACGCTATCGAACGCGCTTCCAACAGGTAGCGTTGGCCGGCCTCGAAATGGTCGTAATTGATGGTCAGGTAGCACAGCCGCTCCAGCGGAGCATTCATCAAGCCTGAGCCACCACCAAACACTTCAAAATCGAAACGCACTCTCAGTTCATGGCTACCTGGGGTGACCTGGAAGTAACGCCCGTCGCTCAGCCGCTGATTGTCCAGCCGGTCGGCCATTAGCAGTTTCCCGCCGGGGCTCGGCGTAGCGAAGTCGACCCAGGCCATCTGCGGATTGACCGCCGGTAACGGACTCGTGCAACCGACAAAGGCGCCTGCAGCGAGCAACAGCAACAACCTGCGCATGATGAATTTCCCAAGGACTGATAATTCAGCATAGCGTCGATCAAGTACGTTGGCAGCCTGCCGGTGTGCCCTGCCCAATCACTTTTCGCTGTTGATCATAGAGCTTCGCCCACGGTCGAAAGCCGATATACCCCGCTTGCAGCTGATACCGCTGACCGGCGTTGAAGTCCTTGAATTTCACATTCAACTGGCAGTCGCGCCACAGCGGCTCGGCGTCGGGGCCAATGTTGGTCGGCTGGACTGCAAACAGGTAGCGAACCGTCAGCTCATGGCTGCCCGGCTGCACCTCGAAGTAGCGCTTATCGATGGAAGCCTTGTCATCGACTTCCACCGCTTGCAGCGCGGTGTCTTCCTGCCGTGAATCCAGATCGATCCATGCCTGCGAAGGATCAGGGGTGGGCAGTCCAGCACAACCGGCCAGCATCAGCAGGCCTCCCGTCAGTATCAACTTGCGCATAGCGGAGCTCCAATAGGCGGGATAGTCTTGCGGGCAGACTTTCCAGGGATGATTCATTTTGATCAGGCCGTGTCCAAGCCTTGGGTTACTTGATCGCGTTTTACGCATTTTGTTTCCGGGGATGCTTCTTTTGTTATTTAACGGCTGCACCAGCATCAGCTATTACGGCCAATTGGCCAGTGGTCAGCTGCACTTGCTGCGGGCACGGGAGCCGGTTTCCAGTGTGATTGCCGATCCGGACCGCGATCAGCAATTGCGCGCGCATCTGGCCCAATCACAAAAGGCCCGGACATTTGCCAGCCAGCGCTTGCACCTGCCGGACAACCAGAGCTATCGCCTGTACGCCGACATCGGCCGACCGTTTGTAGTCTGGAACGTCTTTGCCACGCCGGAGTTTTCGCTGAAGCCACAGAACCATTGCTTCCCCATCGCTGGCTGCGTCGCCTATCGCGGGTATTACAGCCAGAGCGCTGCCCGCGGTGAGGCCGCGTTGCAACGATTGCAAGGTATGGACGTGTCGATTGGCGGCGTCGAGGCCTATTCGACGCTCGGTTGGTTTAACGACCCGATCATGAGCTCGATGATGGGTTGGGGCGACGAACGGTTAGCCACGCTGATTTTTCACGAACTCGCCCATCAACGTGTCTATGTGAAAGACGACACCGAGTTCAACGAGTCCTTCGCCACCTTCGTCGAGCAGGAGGGCACTCGCCAATGGCGCGCATTCCGAGGCCTGCCACCGGATAACCGAGCGTTGGCACAGCAACGCGACCAGTTCATCCAATTGGTTTTGGACGCACGCAAGAGACTGGAGCAGCTCTACGCCTTGCCACTGCCTGCCGAGCAAATGCGCGAGCGAAAAGCAGCAGAGTTCGAACAATTGCGCCGTGATTACCGGACGCTACGCGACAGCCAATGGGCCGGGAACAAACGCTACGATGCCTGGATCAACACCCCGATGAACAACGCCCGGCTGCTCCCGTTTGGTTTGTATGACCAATGGGTACCGGCGTTTGCTGCGTTGTTCGGGCAAGTCGATGGGGATTGGGTGAGGTTTTATGCGGCGGTGGAGAAATTGGGCGCGTTACCGGTCGGGGAGCGTAAGGCGGCGTTGAAAGTGTTGGCCGGATCAGCGAGCTCCGGTGGCTGAGCGGGCCTCTTCGCGGGCAAGCCTCGCTCCTACAGTCGGGCGACGACGGTGCAGGCGACGTACATTCTGTAGGAGCGAGGCTTGCCCGCGAAGAGGCCGGCCCAGGTTCCCCAAAGTCGGCTACAGCCAAATCGCATCCCACAACGGATAGTCCCCGACCTTTTCTACCAATCCCGCTCGCAACGGATTGGCAACGATATATCGAGCAACTGCCTGCAAGTCTTCTTCCTTGCGAATGGCGCGATCATGATAGCCATGCTGCCAAACCGGACCTTGACGGCGAATCGAGCGATTGACCGTCACCGCGATCCGGGATTTGGTACGGGCCATTAATATGGATAGTTGAGTGGTCTGTAACTCAATCAGCCAATGAAAATGATCTGGCATGACCACCCAGGCTAACGATGTTGCAAACTCCTCTCGCTCAGCCGTTCTAAACGCATCAACCACCAGACGCCCATTCTTGAAGTTGCGAAACAACGGTTCTCGATTCAAAACCACCGCGGTCAGTAGGTAAATCTGTCCGGACTCCGAATATCGCCCGGAGCGCAATCGATGAGCATGTTTGAGTTCTGGCAATGATGATCCTCCTTGATCGTGGCCGGAGTGTTAAGGCTAGGACGATTAGAAGGGATTGGAGTGAGAACAGTTGCTCAGGATGTGTCTGGGGGGACGCCTTCGCGGGCAAGCCTCGCTCCTACGGAATTTACGCATCTTCCCGTAGGAGCGAGGCTTGCCCGCGAAGGCAATTCAACTAACGCTGCAAAAACGCCTGATGCATCTCCTCCAGCGTCTCGAAGTGATACGCCGGTGCTTCGACGCTCAACTCCTCCCGGCTGCCAAACCCATAACCCACCGCCGCCGCGTCCAGTCCATTGCTGCGAGCGCCGATCAGATCGTGTTTACGGTCGCCAATCATCAGCGTATTGGCCGGGTCGAGACCTTCTTCGGCCATCAAGTGCGCAATCAGCTCGACCTTGTCAGTCCGCGTGCCGTCCAGCTCACTGCCGTAAATCACTTTGAAATGCCTGGCGAAGTCGAAGTGCCGGGCGATTTCCCGGGCGAAAACCGATGGCTTGGAGGTCGCGATGTACAGCTGTCGCCCTTGCCCAACCAGTGTTTCCAGCAGCGGCGTGACGCCGTCGAACACGCGGTTCTCATACAGGCCGGTGACCTTGAAGCGCTCGCGATAGAAATTCACCGCTTCCCAGGCTTTGGGCTCGTCGAAGTCGTAGAACTGCATGAACGCCTGCAACAACGGCGGGCCTATGAAATGTTCAAGCCTTGTCAGGTCCGGTTCATCGATCCCCAGTTTGCTCAGGGCGAACTGGATGGAGCGGGTAATACCTTCACGCGGGTCGGTCAGCGTGCCATCGAGGTCGAACAGTACGGTTTGGTAATGCATGAAAATTCCTGGGCAATAGGGAGGCACTTTCCATTATCAAGCGGCTTAGAGTTGGTCGTAACCTTCGGCCAGATGCAGATCCTTGAGCTTCACGTAGTTCGCCGCGCTGTAGGTGAAAAAGGCTTTTTCCTTGTCAGTCAGCGGTCGGATCTGTTTCACCGGGCTACCGACATAGAGAAACCCGCTTTCCAGGCGCTTGCCCGGGGGGACCAGACTGCCGGCACCGATGATCACATCGTCCTCGACCACCGCACCGTCCATGACGATGCTGCCCATGCCGATCAGAATCCGGTTCCCCACAGCGCAGCCATGAAGCATGACTTTATGCGCGATGGTCACATCGTCACCGATCAGCAGCGGGAACCCATCGGGGTTGAATGGTCCGGCGTGGGTAATGTGCAACACGCAGCCGTCCTGCACGCTGGTGCGCGCACCGATACGGATGCGGTGCATGTCGCCGCGGATCACTGTCAGCGGCCAGACGGAGCTGTCTTCGCCGATTTCGACGTCGCCGATCACCACCGCCGAGCCGTCGACAAAGGCGCCTTTACCCAGCAGCGGCGTGTGGTTCTGATACTTGCGAAGGGTCACGATAGGCTCTCTCTCTTTTGCTGATAGCTGCGGTGAGCGTCGATTGTAATTAAGATGGGGCCATGTTTCTTCCCGCATGTTTTCCAGCCAAGGTGCTAACCGTGAGCGTGAACAACCCTCTTTTGCAGTCCTACGACCTGCCGCCGTTCTCGGCGATCCGTGCCGAACACGTGCAACCGGCCATTGAAAAGATCCTGGCTGACAACCGCGCTGCCGTCGTCGACATCCTCAAAACCCAAGGCAAACAACCGACCTGGGCTGGCCTGGTGCTGGCGATGGATGAACTCAACGATCGTCTGGGCGCCGCCTGGAGCCCGGTCAGCCATCTCAACGCCGTGTGCAACAGCGCTGAGTTGCGCGAAGCCTATGAGTCCTGCCTGCCGGCCCTGAGCGCCTACGCCACCGAGCTGGGCCAGAACCGTGAACTGTTTCAGGCCTATGAAGCGCTGGCCAACAGCCCGGAGGCCGCCGGTTTCGACGTGGCACAGAAAACCATCCTGGAACACGCCCTGCGTGACTTCCGTCTGTCGGGTATCGACCTGCCTGAAGCCGAACAAAAGCGTTACGCCGACGTGCAGAGCAAACTGTCGGAGCTGGGCAGCCGCTTCTCCAACCAGTTGCTCGACGCCACCCAGGCCTGGACCAAGCACGTCACCGACGAAGCCGCCCTCGCCGGCCTGACCGAGTCGGCCAAGGCGCAAATGGCCGCCGCCGCACAAGCCAAAGAGCTGGATGGCTGGTTGATCACCCTGGAATTCCCGAGTTACTACGCGGTGATGACCTACGCCCAGGACCGCGCCCTGCGCGAAGAAGTCTATGCCGCCTACTGCACCCGTGCGTCGGACCAAGGGCCGAATGCCGGTCAGAATGACAACGGACCGGTCATGGAGGAAATCCTCGACCTGCGTCAGGAACTGGCAAAACTATTGGGCTTCACCAGCTTCTCGGAGCTGAGCCTGGCCACCAAAATGGCCGAATCCAATGATCAGGTACTGAGTTTCCTGCGTGACCTGGCCAAACGCAGCAAGCCGTTCGCCGCCCAGGATCTGCAACAGCTCAAGGCCTACGCCGCCGAACAAGGTTGCCCGGACCTGCAAAGCTGGGACAGCGGTTTCTATGGCGAAAAACTTCGCGAACAGCGCTATAGCGTCGCTCAGGAAACCCTTCGCGCGTACTTCCCGATCGACAAGGTTCTGGGTGGTTTGTTCAGCATCGTCCAGCGCCTGTACGGCATCGAGATTGCCGAGCTGAAAGGCTTCGATACCTGGCATCCGGACGTCCGCCTGTTCGAAATCAAGGAAAACGGCCAGCACGTCGGTCGTTTCTTCTTCGACCTGTATGCCCGCGCCAACAAGCGCGGCGGGGCCTGGATGGATGGCGCCCGCGATCATCGCCGCACAGTCAACGGCGTGCTGCAAAGCCCGGTGGCTAACCTGGTGTGCAACTTCACCCCGGCCGACAGCGGCAAACCGGCCCTGCTGACCCACGACGAAGTGACCACCCTGTTCCACGAATTCGGCCACGGCCTGCATCACCTGCTGACCCGCGTCGAGCATGCCGGCGTGTCTGGCATCAATGGCGTGGCTTGGGATGCGGTCGAACTGCCAAGCCAGTTCATGGAAAACTGGTGCTGGGAGCCGGAAGGTCTGGCGCTGATTTCCGGTCACTATGAAACCGGCGAGCCGTTGCCTCAGGATCTGCTGGAGAAAATGCTCGCGGCGAAAAACTTCCAGTCCGGCCTGATGATGGTCCGCCAACTGGAGTTCTCGCTGTTCGACTTCGAATTGCACGCCACCCACGGCGACGGCCGCAGCGTGCTGCAAGTGCTCGAAGGCGTACGCGACGAGGTCTCGGTCATGCGGCCGCCGGCCTACAACCGTTTCCCCAACAGCTTCGCCCACATCTTTGCCGGTGGTTACGCAGCGGGTTACTACAGCTATAAGTGGGCAGAAGTATTGTCAGCCGATGCCTTCTCGAAATTCGAAGAAGACGGCGTACTCAATGCCGAGACCGGTCGCGCGTTCCGTGAAGCGATCCTGGCGCGTGGTGGTTCCCAAGAACCAATGGTGCTGTTCGTCGACTTCCGTGGCCGTGCGCCATCGATTGACGCACTCTTGCGCCACAGCGGCCTGAGTGAGGACGCGGCAGCATGAGTGAGGGACCTGTGATTACCAAAAAACGCTTTATCGCCGGGGCGGTCTGCCCGGCCTGCAGCGAGCCGGACAAGTTGATGATGTGGAGCGAAGACACAGTTCCGCATCGCGAGTGCGTGGCCTGCGGTTATTCCGACACGTTGAATGAACAAGGTCTGTCGGTGCCCAAGGAACTGGGCACGCGGGTCAATACCTCGGCACTCAAGGTGCCGGACGCCAAGGTCCAGGCCGTGCAGTTTTTTCCGAACCCTAAGTTAAAGAAGAAACCAGACGAGCAACACTGAGTGCCGGAAACCACCTTCCACTGCGCCATGCAGTGGGAGGTATTAATTACTCGACATGGGCCGACTTGAACCAGTTCTTCATCGAGCAACTGGCAAACGGACTCGTGCTGCAATCACCATTGGCCAGCGCCGTACGAAGTTTTTCGACATCGGCCTGCATCATGTAACGCACACCGTCCTTGAAATGGGTGCTGTCACCAAAGCCGCCCTGGGTCATTTCGTTCAGGGCATCCTCTTTGCTCCAGCCTTGCACCACCACCCGGTACATTGCGGCCATCAGGCCGGTACGATCCGAACCGTGTTTACAGTGCATAAGCACAGGGCCTTTGGCCTCGGCGGTCTGAATTGTGCGAAGGGCCTTGAGTACATCACTGTCATCCACGTGATTGGTGCGGTAGGGCAGCTGTATCTGGGTGATTCCGCGTGTGGACAACCAGGTTGAGTCCGACTCGGGCAGGAAATTGATGACAGTCGCGACCTTGAGTTTTTTCAGCAACGACACCGCTCCGCTGTCCGGCAACGCACTGCGATAGAGGGTTGGGGACATCTGATAGAGGTTGTACTGAGCCTCCACCGGCTGAGCCCAGTCTGCGGGACGGGGTAAAGCAGTTTCGTCAGCGGCGGCCAGCGTCAGATTGAAAAGTGTGGCCAACGACAAAAAGAGCGTCGCAGGTAAAAGGCGCAGTAGGGGCATGCTCAGGCGACCGTGATTATAAGGGGTGGATGGATAGCACCCAGCTTCGGCCCAGAGCGGTCAAAGGTCTGTGAGACAACCGTCAAGGAATCGTGAACCGAACGATCCCGATAACCAACCCTGTACGACAAACAAACATCCAAAACAACAAATCAAAATTAAAATAAAAAGCCCTGTGTAATTTTTATTCACACGGGGCTTTCTTATTGGCTTATATGGATAACAGCGCAAAGTTATCCATACCAGGTATCAAGGACTGACAATACTGACGTACGCCTTGGCTAATGCCAGTAGCTTGGCCTTGTCATCGGCGTCAATATCACCGTCACCATCGATATCTTTAGAGTTGCGCACATTGAAAGTTTGACCACTATCGTACGAAGCCGCAACGACAATAGTGGAATCCAGCAGCGTTTCCTTCGGTACCGCATTGACATCGTCCCAGCCTGACTCTTTCAGAGCAAACTGCATGGAGACCAGCACCTCATCTGGATCGACCGGAGTTGGACCAAGCTTTTGTAGAAAAATGCCACGATGGTTAAAAGAAGACATTGTTTAATCCCTTAATGAATATCCATATATATGATGTGTGCAGCGGCTGAAACAATACCGACACCTTTGATATTAAACCACACTTGATATGTGTCTCTTGGTTGCCAACAAAATCAAACTACTATGAGGTCTTATATCAACCTGTTAATGAGGGAGCCTATCCGTAGGAATTGAAAGGCGCCGAATGGCACTAGCCGATTTTACGCGACCGAGATACTGTATGCACATACAGCAATCAGGACCTCTCCCATGAATGCGCCATTGCCCCCTCGCGGCCGCGGCACCGCCACCAACCCGCACAACCGCTTCGCGCCTAACCGTTCAGTGGCCGAGGATGACGGCTGGTATCAGGAAGCGCCAATCACCCAAGGCACCGAGGTGCGCATCGAGACGGCGAAATCCATCATTACCCGCAACAACTCGCCGGACCTACCCTTCGACCGCTCGATCAATCCCTATCGTGGTTGCGAACACGGATGCATCTATTGCTACGCGCGACCCAGCCACGCCTATTGGGACCTGTCACCGGGGCTGGATTTCGAAACCAAACTGATCGCCAAGACCAACGCCGCCGATGTCCTGGAGGAGCAACTGTCCAAACGCGGATATCAATGCGCACCAATTAACCTGGGCTCCAACACCGACCCTTACCAGCCGATCGAGCGTGAACACAGAATTACCCGCAAGACTCTCGAAGTTCTGCTGCGTTACCGCCATCCGGTGACCATTATCACCAAGGGTTCGCTGATTCTTCGCGATCTGGACCTGCTGGCCGAACTCGCCGAGCAAAGGCTGGTGGCGGTGATGATCAGCCTAACCACGCTGGATGACGAACTCAAACGCATTCTCGAACCTCGCGCCGCGGCACCCAAGGCGCGGCTGCGGGCGATCCGGGTGATGCGTGAAGCCGGGATTGCGGTGGGCGTTTTGTGCTCACCGATGATTCCAATGATCAACGACAGTGAACTCGAAAGCCTGCTGACCGAGGCCCATGCGGCCGGCGCGCAAAGTGCGGCGTATATGATGTTGCGCCTGCCGCTGGAAGTGGCACCGCTGTTCGAAGAGTGGCTGGCCGCCCACTATCCTCAGCGTGCAGCTCATGTGTTGAGCCTGATCCGCCAAAGCCGGGGTGGCGAGCTTTACGACAGTCGGTTTGGCGCTCGTATGCGCGGTGAAGGGCCGTTTGCCGACCTGTTGGCGCAACGCTTCGCCAAAACCATCAAGCGTCTGGGGCTCAATAATCGGGAAGGTTTCAATCTGGATTGCGAAGCCTTTTGTCCGCCGGGTCGCCAAATGTCGTTGATTTGAGGACAATTAGCCCTATGGTTGAGTAGTGAAAACGATATGCCGCTTTAGGCTGGTCACGCTTTTTGTGACCTGGAACACTCGTTCTAGAGCGTTTTATTCAGTTTGAGTTAAGTTTCAACGGCTACCTTGTTCATCGAGTGACTGACGGGTCTGGCTCTTCGACCTGGATGTTTTTTAAACAGCCACTGGCTTCAACCGGACAAAACGGGAAAATCCCCCTGAATCCGCCAAAGAGGATGAATCATGAGTGACAAGGATAAACAGCCGTTGGCTGCGTCGGCTTCAGCCCAACCCGAGGCGGAAACCGCCGATGCAGCGCTGCAGCATATCGTTGACGGCTTTTTGCACTTTCATCACGAGATCTTTCCGCAGCAGGAAGAACTCTTCAAAAAACTCGCCACGGCCCAGCGGCCTCGGGCGATGTTCATCGCGTGTGCCGATTCACGCATCGTTCCTGAACTGATTACCCAAAGCGCCCCCGGCGACTTGTTCGTGACCCGCAACGTCGGCAACGTCGTGCCGCCCTATGGGCAAATGAACGGCGGTGTTTCCACGGCCATCGAATACGCAGTGCTGGCCCTCGGCGTGCAGCACATCATTATCTGCGGGCACTCTGACTGTGGCGCCATGCGCGCCGTGCTCAACCCGCAGAGCCTGGAAAAGATGCCGACGGTAAAGGCCTGGCTGCGTCATGCGGAAGTGGCGAAAACCATGGTTCAGGACAACTGCAATTGCGTTGACGAGAACGAGAGCATGCACATCCTCACCGAAGAGAATGTGATCGCTCAGTTGCAGCATTTGCGAACGCACCCATCAGTAGCCTCGCGCATGGCAAACGGTCAGCTGTTTATCCATGGTTGGGTCTACAACATCGAAACCAGCGAAATCCAGGCTTACGATGCGGATCAGGGTTGTTTCCTGCCGCTCGATGGCAGCCATCCCATTCCGGTGGCGACGCCCAAAGCGCGCTTCTAAATCCTCCTAAGTATGGTTTAGCCGAGGCTGCCGATCTGGCGGCACGGCTTTGCCACGCCTGAAAAAAACTCCGGGAGAGCCACAATGCGTGCCGCTCAACTAAAAGCTGTTCTGCCACGGGAGCTGCTGGCTTCGGTGGTTGTATTTCTGGTCGCCCTGCCCTTGTGCATGGGCATCGCCATCGCCTCGGGACTGCCGCCGTCCAAAGGCCTGATCACCGGCATTATCGGGGGCCTGGTGGTCGGCTGGCTTGCCGGTTCGCCGCTGCAAGTCAGCGGCCCGGCGGCGGGCCTGGCGGTATTGGTGTTCGAACTGGTGCGCCAGCATGGTATCGCCATGCTCGGGCCGATCCTGCTGCTGGCGGGCTTTCTGCAACTGGTGGCCGGGCGCCTGAAACTGGGTTGCTGGTTTCGGGTCACCGCTCCAGCGGTGGTTTACGGCATGCTCGCCGGGATTGGGGTGCTGATCGTGCTGTCACAGGTGCATGTAATGCTCGATGCCGTGCCCAAGCCTTCGGGGCTGGATAACCTGGCAGCCTTCCCCGCTGCGGTGATTCAGGCTTTGCCGTCGTTTGGCTGGCAGGCGGGTTTGCTCGGACTGTCGACCATTGCCGTGATGTGGCTGTGGGAAAAATTTCGCCCGCACTCTCTGCGTTTCATTCCGGGAGCATTACTGGGGGTCGGTCTGGCAACGGTCGCCAGTCTGATGCTCGCATTGCAGGTCAAACGCGTGGAAGTCCCCGCCAACCTAGCGGAAGCCATCGACTGGCTACGCCCGGCAGACTTGCTCAATCTCGCAGACCCGGCCTTGCTGATCGCGGCCTTCGCCGTGGCTTTTATCGCCAGCGCCGAAACCCTGCTCTCGGCCGCCGCCGTGGATCGCATGCACAGCGGTCAGCGCTCGGACTTTGACCGCGAATTGTCGGCGCAAGGTGTGGGCAACATGCTCTGTGGGTTGCTCGGCGCGCTGCCGATGACCGGGGTGATCGTGCGTAGTTCGGCCAACGTTCAGGCAGGCGCCACCACCCGACTGTCGACGGTGTTCCATGGCCTGTGGTTGCTGGCTTTCGTGCTGCTGCTCTCGAGCGTGCTGCAAAGCATTCCGGTGGCGAGTCTGGCGGGGGTTCTGGTTTACACCGGTTTCAAACTGGTGGACCTCAAGGCCTTTCGTGGCCTGGGCCGTTATGGCCGGATGCCGATGTTCACCTATGCGGCGACCGCTTTGGCAATCATCTTCACCGATCTGCTGACCGGCGTGCTGATCGGCTTCGGCCTGACGCTGGCCAAACTGGCCTGGAAGGCTTCGCGCCTGAAAATCAGCCTGATCGATCTGCCGGCAGACGGCGAGATGGAACTGCGACTGGTGGGGGCGGCAACCTTCCTCAAGGTACCGGCGCTGACCCAAGTGCTGGGGAGTATTCCGGCAGGTGCAACGGTGCATGTACCGCTGAACAATCTGAGCTATATCGATCACTCGTGCTTGGAGTTGCTTGAGGAGTGGGGCCGGGCCAATGCGGCCAAGGGCTCGAAGCTGTTAATTGAAGCGCGGGGGTTGAAGCGCAGGCTTGAAGGACGGTTGCGTACTACCGCTGGCGTTGGCTCAACGGCGAGTTGAGGCAACTCCCTGTAGGAGCGAGGCTTGCCCGCGAAGGCGTCCTCGAGTACGCCAAAAGCTTCGCGGGCAAGTCTCGCTCCTACAGGGCAAGTCTCATTCGTACAAGGGTTACACAGGCAGTTACGCCGCTGGCTGATCCAGTTCAAGGCCCACGCCCAATTGGCGCGACAGGCACGGCCAACGCTTCCACGCAGCGCCGGTGTCCGGGCTGTTGAGTTTCTCGCGGTAGGCTTCTACCGACTCCAGCGCGAAACTTTCATCGTTAAGCATCTCGTCCACAGCGTGATGCACCGCCTCATCCAGTTGATTGGCAAATTCTTCGCCGATCAGTTGGTGGGCAATCAGGTTGGCAACAGTCATGTCCAAGGGGATCAGTGGCTGGCCAAAATGCTTGATGTACAAGTCGTTGACCTCTTCGACCAACCGATGCGCCAGATAGGCTTCGTCCAGCAGGCTGTCCAGGCCGACGTGACCGGCCATGATTGCCGGTGGCTGGAGGAAGAACTGCTCGGCGATTTTCAGCACCGGTTTGATCTGTGATTCGATGCCCGCTTCCCTGGCGACTTCATTGGCTGCATCCAGCAGGTCCGGCACTTGCTCTATATACGCGGCCACAAAACGCGTCATCACGCCGTTGGCATCGGCATCCGGCAATTGGATGGCGGAGTGAAGGTGCGGCAGTTGGGTTTCCAGCTGACGAGTCAGCAGGCCGGTCTCGGCCTCATGTTGTTGGGCTTTTTGGATCTGCTCGCGCAATGCGGCGGTGTTCATGAAAACTCCAGGAAACAAAGGCAATGAAATAGGGAAGACATAACTTAGCTGGCTTACGAAAAATGCTAAGACGCATTTGTCATAATTATTTCATCCTTGAGACGTCTACGTTATATCGATTTGCCACCACTCGTCTGCATCCTTCTCCATTCGTGACATGGAACGCAAGTCCAACCTGTTTCAGTCGATTTACGTCATCGCATTGCGAGGTGGCAGTCGCTGTCTATACTCGGTTCTGAATGGAGTTAGCTGATGACGCCCGACTGCATATGCAGCAAGGCTCGGCGATTCAAGTTCGTAGTCTGAAAAAGCCGCTCCCTTGCCGCAGGTGAAAGCCGGCGGGATAAAAAGAACTATAAGGGGAACCCGCAATGATGCGACATCCACATGTCTGGATGGGCCTCCTGTTGTGGTCGATTTTCAGTCAGGCACAAGCGGCCTGGACTGTGAATATGGCGCCTGGAGCGACTGAAATCAGTCACGCAGTATTCGATCTGCACATGACCATTTTCTGGATCTGTGTAGTGATCGGCATCATCGTCTTCGGCGCCATGTTCTGGTCGATGATGATCCACCGCCGCTCTACCGGGCAGGTGGCCGCTAAATTTCATGAAAGCACCACCGTCGAAATTCTCTGGACCATCGTGCCCCTGCTCATTCTGGTGGCCATGGCGGTCCCCGCAACCGCCACCCTGATCAAGATGTACGACAACACTGAGCCGGATATCGATATCCAGGTCACCGGTTACCAGTGGAAGTGGCACTACAAATACCTGGGTCAGGACGTCGAATTCTTCAGCAACCTGAACACCCCCGCCGATCAGATCCACAACAAGGAAACCAAGGGCGAGCATTACCTGCTGGAGGTCGACAAGCCGCTGGTGCTGCCGATCGGTGCCAAGGTGCGCTTCCTGGTGACTTCCGCCGACGTCATCCACTCCTGGTGGGTGCCGGCCTTCGCGGTCAAGCGCGATGCGATCCCGGGCTTCGTCAATGAATCCTGGACCCGTGTTGAAAAGCCCGGCATCTACCGTGGCCAATGCGCCGAACTGTGCGGCAAGGATCACGGCTTCATGCCGATCGTGGTCGAGGTCAAGGAAAAGGCCGACTACGAAACCTGGCTGGGCGAGCGCAAGGCGGAAGCTGCGCAGCTCAAAGAGCTGACCAGCAAGGAATGGACCCTCGACGAACTCAAGGAGCGCGGTGACAAGGTCTATCACACCACTTGCGTGGCCTGTCACCAGGCTGAAGGCCAGGGTCTGCCGCCGATGTTCCCGGCACTCAAGGGCTCGAAAATCGCCACCGGGCCGATCAAGGATCACCTGAACATCGTTTTCCACGGCAAGCCCGGCACCTCCATGGCGGCGTTCGGCAAGCAGCTCTCGGAAGTCGATATCGCAGCGGTCGTGACCTACGAACGTAACGCCTGGGGCAACAACAAAGGCGACATGGTCACCCCTAAAGAAGTGCTGGAGCTGAAACAGGCGGAAAGCAAATGACCCGGTTAATTGCGCATGTAAGGAACCGCTCGGGGCATGACGCCCCGGCCCGCCCAGCCCATCCGTTTGCAGGAGACAGGACATGACTGCTGTAGTCGATGACCATGTTCATACCGGCACCGCCCACGCCCACGGCCCCGCCAAAGGCCTGATGCGCTGGGTATTGACCACCAACCACAAGGATATTGGCACGCTGTACCTGTGGTTTGCGTTCTCCATGTTCCTGCTGGGCGGCTCGTTCGCCATGGTCATCCGTGCCGAACTGTTCCAGCCGGGACTGCAAATCGTCCAGCCGGAATTCTTTAACCAGATGACCACCATGCACGGTCTGGTGATGGTGTTCGGTGCGGTGATGCCGGCCTTCGTCGGCCTCGCCAACTGGATGATCCCGTTGATGATCGGCGCGCCGGACATGGCCCTGCCGCGGATGAACAACTTCAGCTTCTGGCTGCTGCCGGCGGCGTTCATCCTGCTGGTATCGACCCTGTTCACCCCCGGCGGCGGGCCGAACTTCGGCTGGACCTTCTATGCACCGCTGTCGACAACCTACGCGCCGGAAAGCGTGACGTTCTTCATTTTCGCCATCCACTTGATGGGGATCAGTTCGATCATGGGGGCGATCAACGTGATCGCGACCATCCTCAACCTGCGCGCCCCCGGCATGACGTTGATGAAAATGCCACTGTTCGTCTGGACCTGGCTGATCACCGCGTTCCTGCTGATTGCAGTAATGCCGGTATTGGCCGGCTGCGTGACCATGATGCTGATGGACATCCACTTCGGCACCAGTTTCTTCAGTGCCGCCGGTGGCGGGGATCCCGTGTTGTTCCAGCATGTGTTCTGGTTCTTCGGCCACCCCGAGGTGTACATCATGATCCTGCCGGCCTTTGGTGCCGTCAGCTCGATCATCCCGGCCTTCTCGCGCAAGCCGCTGTTTGGCTACACCTCGATGGTCTACGCCACGGCGAGTATTGCGTTCCTGTCGTTCATCGTCTGGGCACACCACATGTTCGTGGTCGGCATTCCGCTGGTGGGCGAGTTGTTCTTCATGTACGCCACGCTGCTGATCGCAGTGCCCACCGGGGTCAAGGTGTTCAACTGGGCCAGCACCATGTGGCAAGGCTCGCTGACCTTCGAGACGCCGATGCTGTTCGCCGTGGCGTTCGTCATCCTGTTCTCCATTGGCGGGTTCTCCGGGTTGATGTTGGCCATTGCCCCGGCGGACTTCCAGTACCAGGACACCTACTTCGTGGTCGCGCACTTCCACTATGTGCTGGTGCCGGGGGCGATTTTCGGGATTTTCGCCTCGGCCTACTACTGGATGCCGAAATGGACCGGCCACATGTACGACGAAACCCTCGGCAAGCTGCACTTCTGGCTGTCATTCATCGGCATGAACCTGGCGTTCTTCCCGATGCACTTCGTGGGCCTGGCGGGCATGCCGCGGCGGATTCCGGACTACAACCTGCAATTCGCCGACTTCAACATGGTGTCGTCGATCGGCGCGTTCATGTTTGGCGCCACACAGATCTTCTTCCTGTTCATCGTGATCAAGACCATTCGTGGCGGCGAGCCGGCACCGGCCAAACCGTGGGATGGGGCCGAAGGCCTGGAGTGGAGCATTCCGTCGCCGGCGCCGTATCACACCTTCACCACACCGCCGGAAGTGAAATGAACAGCCTTGCCTTTGTGGGAGCGCGCTTGTGTGGCGAGGGAGCTTGCTCCCGCTCGGCTGCGAAGCAGACGCAATGCTTTTGGGGCCGCTTCGCGACCCAGCGGGAGCAAGCTCCCTCGCCACAAAGGCCCGCTCCAACCGGGTTATGCGTAGAGGTTGGAAGTCATGGCTGACTCTATTTCTTTGAAGAAACTGGTCACTCGCCTGTTGCTGGTGGTGGTGGCGATGTTTGTCTTCGGCTTTGCCCTGGTGCCGATCTACGACGTGATGTGCAAGGCGTTCGGCATCAATGGCAAAACCTCCGGGCAGTATGAAGGCGAGCAAACGGTCGACGCCTCGCGGCAGGTTCGCGTGCAGTTTCTGTCAACCAACTCTGCCGACATGACCTGGGATTTCTATCCCAAGAGTGATGAGCTGACCGCTCACCCGGGGGCGGTGAACGAGATGATTTTTATCGCCCACAACCCCACCGATCGCCCGATGAGCGCCCAGGCGGTGCCGAGCATCGCGCCCAGCGCAGCCGCGGCGTACTTCCACAAGACCGAATGTTTCTGCTTCACCCAGCAGGTGCTGCAGCCCGGTCAACGAATCGAGATGCCGGTACGGTTCATTGTTGACCGCGACATGCCCAAGGATGTGAAGCACCTGACGCTGTCCTACACGCTGTTCGATATCACCGCACGTCATCCGCCCGTGGCTGTTGCAGCAAGCACCGGCGGTTAGGCGTTAAAGCGTGCCCGATAAGGAGAACAATAAATGGCAACTCATGAACATTATTACGTTCCAGCCCAGAGCAAATGGCCGATTATCGCCACGGTCGGCATGTTCGTCACAGTGTTCGGCCTGGGCACCTGGTTCAACGACCTGAAGGCTGCGCGGCCGGAATCCCACGGCCCGCTGATCTTTTTTGTCGGCGGACTGCTGTTGGCCTACATGCTGTTCGGCTGGTTCGGTACGGTGATCAAGGAAAGTCGCGCAGGCTTGTACAGTGCACAGATGGACCGCTCGTTCCGCTGGGGCATGAGCTGGTTCATTTTCTCGGAGGTGATGTTTTTCATCGCCTTTTTCGGTGCGCTGTTTTATGTGCGCAACATCACGGGCCCGGCACTGGGTGGTGAAGGCACCAAAGGCCTCGCTCACATGCTGTGGCCGACGTTTGAATTCACCTGGCCGCTGTTGAACAACCCGGACCCGAAACTCTTTCCTCCCCCCAAGGAAGTCATCAGCCCCTGGGGCCTGCCGCTGCTCAATACCGTGCTGCTGGTGAGTTCCAGCGTCACCGTGACCATTGCTCACCACGCCTTGAAAAAAGGCCATCGCGGCGCACTGAAAATCTGGCTGGCGCTGACCGTGTTGCTCGGTTGCGCGTTCCTCGGTTTCCAGGCTGAAGAATACCTGCACGCCTACCACGAACTGGGCCTGACCCTGGGTTCAGGCATCTATGGCGCAACGTTCTTCATGCTCACCGGTTTCCACGGCGCCCACGTGACCATCGGCACGATCATTCTGTTCGTCATGCTGATGCGGATCATGCGCGGGCACTTCGATGCCGACCATCAATTCGCCTTCGAGGCGGCGAGCTGGTACTGGCACTTCGTGGACGTGGTGTGGATCGGTCTGTTCGTTTTCGTCTACGTGCTCTGAGCCTTGGCTCTCATGCCTACCAAGGCACGTGAGACACCAACTGGCCGCTGAAAAAACCCCAGGCGATCAAGCCGACAGTGGCGGCGGCCAGTGCAACACGAACACTCAAGGCGATGACCAGGCGATTCGAATGGCTGTCGTCCTTGACCAGAAAAAACAGGCCGCTGAAAAGGCTGACAACCGTGGCAATCAGCATCAGGACGATGGCTGCTTTGAGCATGGTGACACTCCGGGGACAGGCGATGCATTTGAGTATAGCTATCGCGACTACCGACTTTCTGGCGACGCCATGAAACGCTTCCGGCCGGGCCTCGTGCCGACCCTGGTGGTCGCGGTGCTGCTGCCTTTACTGGTGTCACTCGGGTTTTGGCAGTTGAGCCGGGGGGCGGAGAAAAGCGCGCTGCTGCAAAGCTACGCCGAGCGCCGGGTGGCCGAACCGATGGCCAGCACTGAACTGCAACACACCGAAGATCCGGCCTTCCGCCGGGTTCGCCTGCATGGCCAATTCGATGCCGAACACAGCCTGCTGCTGGACAACCGTCAGCGCGACGGCAAGGTCGGGGTCGAGTTGCTGCAACCGTTCCAGGACCGGGCAACCGGGCTCTGGCTACTGGTGAATCGCGGCTGGTTGCCGTGGCCGGATCGGCGCACACCTCCGTCATTCACCACACCGACTCAGGCATTGAGCCTCGATGCCTGGGTCTACGTCGCCCCCGGCGCAACGTTCCAATTGCACGCCGACCCAGACGCCACGACCTGGCCACAACTGGTCACCGCCATTGAGCCGGCCAGGCTCTGGGCGGCGCTTGACCGTGACGGTTTCGCCTACGAATTACGCGTGCAAAGCGGTCCCGCGACCTATCAGGCCGATTGGCCGGTGGTGGCCATGGGGCCAGAAAAACACTTGGCTTATGCCGTGCAGTGGTTCGCCCTGTCGATAGCCCTGCTCGGCCTTTACCTCTATCTCGGCTGGCACAACGCAAAGGAGAAAAATAATGGGAGCGGCCATGAATCCACTCGGCATGTCTGAGGCGAAAACGCCGGTAAATCGTCGGCGCGGGCGCTTGCAGTTGTTACTGATCCTGTTGGGAGTGGTGGGTCCGATGATCCTCGCCACCGGCATGTACAAATTGCAGTTCTGGGTGCCGGAGGGCCGCAGTTATCACGGCGAACTGATCGGCAACGGCCAGACCCGCGCCGACATCGGCGTACCGACGCAAGAAAACCGCTGGCAGTTACTGGTGACCGCGCCCAAGGACTGTTCAGTGGACTGCCAGCAGCTGGTGTATCTGGCGCGCCAGATCCAGATCGGCCTCGGTCGCGATGCCTCCCGCGCCAGCCATGCGCTGGCCATCGCACAGCCGCTGAACAGTGATTACGAGACTAAACTTCAACGTGAGTACCCGCAGCTGCAACGTTATTCCCTGGACCCGCCGACCTACATCAAGGGCGCTCAGAGCAATGACACGCCGCACCTGTGGATCATCGACCCTCACGGCAACCTGGTGCTGCGCTACGACCCGACGGTGAAGGGCAAGGACCTGCTCAACGACCTGCGCCATTTGCTGAAACTGTCGAACATCGGATAAGGGCATCGTCATGGCCAAACCTGGATTTCGCCTCGCGCTGTTTGCCACCTTGCTGGCACTGATTGTGGTGTTGCTCGGCGCCTACACACGCCTGACTCACGCTGGCCTTGGCTGTCCGGACTGGCCCGGTTGCTACGGCTTTATCAGCGTGCCGCAAAGTGAAGCCCAACTGGCCCATGCCGAACTGCATTTTCCCGACGCGCCGGTAGAAGCCCACAAAGGCTGGAACGAGATGCTCCATCGCTACTTCGCCGGCACGCTGGGGCTATTGATCGCAGTGCTGGCGGGCCGCGCCTGGGTCCATCGTCATCACCCGGGACAGCCGGTGAAGTTGCCGCTTTTCCTGTTGGCGGTGGTGATCGGCCAAGCGGCGTTCGGCATGTGGACGGTGACGCTCAAGCTCTGGCCGCAAGTGGTCACCGGGCATTTACTTGGCGGCTTTGCGACCTTGAGCCTATTGTTTCTGCTGACCTTGCGACTGTCCGGCGTGTTGCCGGCGCTAACCGTGCCACGGCGTTTGCAGCACTGGGCGACCGCCGGCTTATTGCTGGTGATCCTGCAAATTGCCCTTGGTGGCTGGGTCAGCTCCAATTATGCGGCGGTGGCCTGCATCGACTTTCCAACCTGCCACGGGCAATGGCTGCCACCGACTGATTTCGCCAACGGCTTTCACCTGACCCAACACATCGGCCCCAATTACCTGGGCGGGCAACTGGACAGCGATGCCCGCACCGCGATTCACCTGACGCACCGTATCGGCGCGCTACTGGTCACCCTCGTTCTGCTTGGTCTGGCCTGGCAACTGAAGGTCGTCGGCATGACGCGCCTGGCCGCCATGGTGCTGATCGCTCTGGCCGCTCAAATCACCCTGGGTATCAGCAACGTGGTGTTTCACTTGCCGCTGCCGGTGGCCGTCGCCCACAACGCCGGTGGCGCAGCGCTGCTACTGACGATGGTGCTGGTCAATTATCACGCGCGAACCAGCCTGGTTCGGGTCAAGCATCAGCCCCCGGTACGCTGGCGCCTCAGCCTGCGTAAACACTCGGCCGGGCCCATAACAATAAAAGGAGAAATGCCATGGCGACCCTGATCGGCGAACGTCACAGTCAGGCAATCTGGCGCGATTACCTGGAGCTGACCAAGCCGAAAGTGGTGGTGTTGATGCTCATCACCTCGTTAGTCGGCATGTTTCTCGCGACCCGCGCCGGGGTGCCGTGGACGGTGCTGGTGTTCGGCAATCTGGGGATTGCCTTGTGTGCCGGCGGTGCGGCGGCGGTCAACCATGTGGTGGACCGACGCATCGACGCTGTCATGGCCCGGACCCACAAGCGGCCCTTGGCCGAAGGCCGGGTTTCTCCAACCGCTGCGCTGACTTTCGCGCTGGTGCTGGCGGTGCTCGGCCAAGCTCTGCTGCTGGCCTTCACCAATCCGTTGACGGCATGGCTGACCCTCGCGTCCTTGCTCGGTTATGCCGTGGTCTACACCGGGTTCCTGAAACGTGCGACGCCGCAGAACATCGTCATCGGCGGCCTCGCTGGTGCAGCCCCGCCGCTGCTCGGCTGGACCGCCGCCACCGGTCATGTCAGTGCCGAACCGTTGCTGCTGGTGCTGATCATCTTCGCCTGGACCCCGCCGCACTTCTGGGCACTGGCGATTCACCGCAAGGAGGAATACGCCAAGGCTGACATTCCGATGCTGCCGGTGACCCATGGCGAGCACTACACCAAAGTCCACATCCTGCTTTATACCTTTGCACTACTGGCCGTCAGCCTGATGCCCTACGTGATCCACATGAGCGGCGTGCTCTACCTGATTTGTGCCCTCGCACTGGGCGCGAGGTTTCTGCAATGGGCCGTGGTGCTGTACCGTGGCACTCGGCCGCACGCGGCGATCAACACGTTCAAGTACTCTATTTACTACTTGTTCCTGCTGTTTATCGCGCTGCTCGTAGACCACTACTTACTGTTGAACCTATGACTCGAACCCAGAAAACCGTCTTCATTCTCGTCGCCTTGATCGCGCTGATCCTGGGCCTGACCATCAATAAAGTACTGACCGGAAAAAACCAGGGCGACCCGACGGCACTGATCGATGCGGGGATCATCCTGTTGCCCCAAAGCCGTAACCTGCCGGACGTGAAGATGACCGATCAGGACGGTAAGCCGGTGGCGGTCAACGAGCTGAAAGGCAAGTGGAGTTTGCTGTTCTTCGGCTACACCTTCTGCCCGGACGTCTGCCCGACCACCCTCGCCCAGCTACGGCAGATCAAGAGCGAACTGCCGGCGGACTCGGTGGACAAGCTGCAGATCGTTTTGGTCAGCGTCGACCCGAATCGCGACACGCCCAAGCAACTCAAGCAGTACCTGGGCTACTTCGATCCACAGTTCATCGGGCTGACTGCGTCCTCGGTCGAAGACCTTCAGAAACTGGCCAATGCGGTGAGTATTCCGTTTATTCCGGCGGACACCAGCAAGCCTAACTACACCGTTGATCACAGCGGTAATCTGGCGGTGATCGGGCCGGACGGGACGCAGCGTGGGTTCATTCGTGCACCGTTGAACAACCAGAAACTGGTGGCGCAGTTGCCGGTAATGCTAAAGCGCGAGTAACCAACACAGAACCGTAGGAGCCAGGCTTGCCGGCGAAAGCGATCTCACGGGCGCCTTCGCCGGCAAGCCTGGCTCCTACAGGGGTGGTATTTCAGGCATAAAAAAACGGGGACGCAATCAATGCGTCCCCGTTTTTTGATCGTTCCCACGCTCCGCGTGGGAATGCAGCCAGGGACGCTATGCGTCCCCTTCAACATCAGAACGCCGGCACTACCGCGCCTTTGTACTTCTCAAGGATGAAGGCTTTCACTTCCGGGCTGTGCAGGGCAGCAACCAGTTTCTGCATCGCGGCGCTGTCCTTGTCGTCCGGACGGGCAACGAGGATGTTCACGTACGGCGAGTCGCTGCCTTCGATGACCAGCGCGTCCTTGGACGGATCGAGCTTGGCTTCCAGCGCGTAGTTGGTGTTGATCAGCGCCAGATCGACCTGAGTCAGCACGCGCGGAATGGTCGCGGCTTCCAGTTCACGGAATTTCAGGTCCTTGGTGTTCTCGGTGATGTCCTTCACGGTCGACAGGATGTTGTTCGAATCCTTCAACTTGATCAAGCCAGCCTTCGCCAGCAGCAACAGCGCACGACCGCCGTTGGTGGCGTCGTTCGGGATCACCACGTTGGCGCCGCCCGGCAGCTCGGTCAGCGCTTTGTACTTGCTGGAGTAAGCGCCCAGCGGCTCCAGGTGCACACCGGCAACACTGACAAGGTTAGTGCCCTTGGCCTTGTTGAACTCATCCAGGTACGGCTGGTGCTGGAAGAAGTTGGCGTCCAGACGCTTCTCGGCCACCTGCACGTTCGGCTGGATGTAGTCGGTGAAGACTTTGACCTTCAGGTCCACGCCTTCTTTGGCCAGGGCCGGTTTAACGAACTCGAGGATTTCCGCGTGAGGCACCGGGGTAGCCGCGACAGTCAGGGTGTCGGCAGCGTGTACGGAAAAGGCTGCAACGGCAGCGAACGCGACGAGTAGTTTTTTCATTCAGCTAACTCCTTGTGAGGCGCCCGTTTGGCGCCTGCCAGCGAATGGCCGGCTCATGACTTATTTACGTGAGAAGTGGACAACCAATTTGTCGCCAACGGTTTGCAGCACTTGAACCAGCATCAGCAGCAACACCACCGTCACAACCATCACATCTGTCTGGAAGCGCTGGTAACCGAAACGGATCGCCAGGTCGCCCAGACCGCCAGCGCCGACCACACCGGCCATTGCCGTGTAGGACACCAGTGTAATCGCTGTCACCGTAATCGCCGCGAAGATGCCGGGGCGGGCTTCCGGCAACAAGGCGTTGGTGATGATCTGACGTGTTGTTGCGCCTATGGCCTGGGTTGCCTCGATGATGCCGCGATCCACTTCACGCAGGGCGGTTTCCACCAGTCGTGCGAAAAACGGAGTCGCGCCCACCACCAGCGGAGGAATCGCACCAGCAACACCCAGGGAGGTACCTGTGATCAACACGGTGAACGGAATCATCACGATCAGCAGAATGATGAACGGCAGCGAACGCAGAATGTTCACCACCAGCGACAGCATCGCGTAGACGCCTTTGGCTTCCAGCAACTGGCGCGGGCTGCACAGGAACAACAGCACACCCAAGGGCAAGCCCAGTAGCACCGTGAACAACAGCGAACCGCCGAGCATCAGCAGGGTGTCGCCGGTGGCCAGCCAGATTTCGTACCAATCGATATTGGAAAAGAAACTCATCAGGACTTCCATCAGCGCAGCACCTCCATGTGGACGTCAGCTGCGGTGAAGCGGGCAAACGCCGCTTCCATGTCGCCACCGGTGACGGCCAGGGTCAATTGCCCATAAGGGACGTCTTTGATGCGATCGATACGACCGGCCAGGATGCTGTAGTCCACGCCCGTTTCCCGAGCGACGGTACCCAGCAATGGCGCGTAGGTTGCTTCGCCCTGGAAGGTCAGACGCACGATGCGCCCCGGTACGTGAGCGAAGTCGTCGCGCTGTTCGCTTTCGTCGATCTGCTCGTCTTCCTGCACGAAGCGCTTGGTGGTCGGGTGCTTGGGGTGCAGGAACACCTCGGCCACCGAACCTTGCTCGACGATCTTGCCGGCATCCATCACCGCCACCTGATCGCAGACCCGGCGGATCACATCCATTTCGTGGGTGATCAGGACGATGGTCAGTTTCAGTTCGCGGTTGATCTCGGCCAGCAGTTGCAGGACCGACGCCGTGGTTTGCGGGTCCAGGGCACTGGTGGCTTCATCGCACAACAGGATTTTCGGTTTGGTTGCCAGGGCGCGGGCAATGCCGACACGCTGTTTCTGACCACCGGACAATTGCGCCGGGTACTTTTTCGCATGGTCAGACAGGCCGACCCGCGCCAGCAACTCCGCCACACGCTGGTCGATTTCGCGGCGGGACAGTTCACCGGCGAGGGTCAGCGGTAACGCGACGTTGTCGGCAACGGTTTTGGAGGCCAGCAGGTTGAAGTGCTGGAAAATCATCCCGACCTGCTGACGGAAACGCCGCAGGCTATTGGCGTCCAGCGCGGTGACTTCTTCGCCATCGACGATGATCTTGCCGCCACTGGCGTTTTCCAGGCGGTTGATCAGGCGCAGCAGGGTACTTTTCCCCGCGCCGGAATGGCCGATCAAGCCAAAGACCTGAGCATTCTCAATCGTCAGACTGGTCGGGTGCAGGGCGGGAATATCCTTACCGGCGACGCGGTAAGTTTTGTGGACGTTTTGAAACTCGATCACGTAGCGAACCTTGTGGGGCGCGTTGGAAAAGGATCAGCGGTTAGCCGGGCGCGCATTTTAGCCTGTCCGTATAGAGGTTATTAGCATTTATTCCGCATTCAACCAGCGATTTGGCAATAACGCGATCAAAGGTCAGAAAAAAGGAACGGCGCCAACGCGCCATCGGTCACTGATTAAGCAACTCGAGAATGCCTGGATGCCTTGTCTGCGCAATGGCTCATAAGCCTTGGCCACGACGGGAATCGCAACGAGGAGTTTACGTCTGATGAGTACTAAAAAGCCTGCCGCCCCCAAAAGCGCACTGGCCGGGACCGCTACCCTGGACCGCAGCAACACCAATGCCAAGCTCGACAGCCTGGAAAAATTTCGCTCCGATGCCACCGACCAGGCCTTGCGCACCAACCAGGGTGTGAAGGTCGCGGACAATCAGAACACGTTAAAGGCCGGCGCTCGCGGGCCGTCATTGCTGGAAGACTTCATCATGCGTGAAAAGATCACGCACTTTGACCATGAACGCATTCCTGAACGCATCGTCCATGCCCGTGGCACCGGTGCCCACGGTTACTTCCAACCATATGAAACCCATTCCTCACTGACCAAGGCCGGTTTCCTACAAGACCCAAACCAAAAAACGCCGGTGTTTGTGCGCTTTTCCACGGTGCAAGGTCCGCGTGGATCAGGCGATACCGTGCGGGACGTACGAGGTTTCGCGGTGAAGTTTTTTACCGACGAAGGCAACTTCGATCTGGTGGGTAACAACATGCCGGTGTTCTTCATTCAGGATGCGATCAAGTTTCCTGACTTCGTACATGCTGTAAAACCCGAACCCCACAACGATATTCCTACCGGTGGTTCGGCCCACGATACGTTCTGGGACTTTGTTTCTCTGGTGCCGGAATCCGCGCACATGGTGATGTGGACCATGTCCGACCGAGCGATCCCCAAAAGCCTGCGCACCATGCAGGGCTTCGGCGTGCACACGTTTCGCATGATCAACGCCGAAGGCAAGGCGCGCTTCGTAAAATTCCACTGGCGCCCCGCCGCCGGCACCTGCTCGCTGGTGTGGGATGAGGCGCAGAAGCTCGCCGGCAAAGACACCGACTTCCACCGTCGCGATCTCTGGGAGTCCATCGAGATAGGGGACTACCCGGAATGGGAATTGGGCGTACAGGTCGTCGAGGAAGAAAGCGAACATGCCTTTGATTTCGACCTGCTTGATCCGACCAAAATCATTCCCGAAGAAGTCGTCCCCATCACTCCGCTGGGCAAGATGGTGCTCAACCGCAACCCGGACAACTTCTTCGCCGAGACCGAGCAGGTTGCCTTCTGCCCTGGGCATATCGTGCCGGGGATCGACTTCTCAAATGACCCGCTGCTGCAAGGCCGGTTGTTTTCCTACACCGATACGCAGATCAGCCGACTGGGTGGGCCGAATTTTCATGAGATCCCGATCAACCGCCCGGTGTCACCGTTCCATAACGGTCAACGAGATGCGCAGCACCGAACCACCATCGACAAAGGACGCGCTTCCTACGAGCCAAACTCCATCGACAGCGGCTGGCCGAAAGAAACCCCACCGGCAGCGCAGGACGGCGGCTTCGAGACTTATCCAGAGCGCATCGACGCTGCGAAAATCCGTCAGCGCAGTGAGTCGTTCAGCGACCACTTCTCTCAGGCGCGGCTGTTCTTTCACAGCATGAGCAAGCACGAGCAGGAACACATCATCGCGGCCTACAGCTTCGAGCTGGGCAAGGTCGAACGCGAATTTATTCGTACCCGGCAGGTGAATGAGATCCTGGCCAATATCGATCTGGAACTGGCCAAACGCGTGGCGCAGAACCTGGGCTTGCCGGTACCTAAGGCCGGAACGGTCGAGGTGCGTAAAACGTCACTCGACCATTCCCCCGCCCTGAGCCAGGCCAACCTGCTGTCGGGGGACATCAAAACCCGAAAAGTGGCCATTCTGGCGGCCAACGGGGTGGACGGCGCGGCGATCGATGCGATGAAGAGGGCTCTGATGGCCGAAGGCGCGCACGCCAAACTGCTCGGCCCGACCTCGGCCCCCGTGACAACCGCCGATGGCAAAGCGCTGCCGGTGGATGCGTCGATGGAAGGGCTGCCTTCTGTAGCGTTCGACGCAGTGTTCGTGCCGGGTGGCGCGGCGTCGATCAAGACACTGAGTACTGATGGCGTGGCGCTGCATTACCTGCTGGAAGCCTATAAGCACTTGAAAGCGATTGCGCTGCATAGCGAGGCCAGACGGTTGTTGGATGTGTTGAAGCTGGAAGTGGATGCGGGGGTAATCGTGGGTAACGATGCCAAGTTGTTCGAGGCGTTTTTTGTCGCGATCGGACAGCATCGGGTTTGGGATAGGGAGCCTAAGGCCAAGGCGGTTCCGGCTTGAGGATCTTTATCGAACAGAAGGACGCCTTCGCGGGCAAGCCTCGCTCCTACCGGGTTTACGCTGCACCTGTAGGAACGAGGCTTGCCCGCGAAGCTTTTAAGGCTTGCGCGGACTCAAAACCATCTGCGCCGGAATGTTGCGCAGAATCTGCTTCTCCAGCTTCAGATCAAACTCCGAATCCAGCTTCTTCACCCGCTTGGTCAGCAGCGTGGCCAGCCAAGGGTAATCCTGAGTGCGCGGCGCCTGAATGCTCACGTCGCACTGATAATTCACCACATCGGCGGCGATGGCATCCAGTTGACGACGAAGCTTGCTCATATCGGTGAGGTTCAACGCCACCGTAGTGCTTTCAGCCGTCGGGTCGATGACTTTGGCCTGAGGTTTGGCCTCGGCAGCCTTGAGAGCCGCTTCAGCTTTATCCAGTTCAGCCTTGCGGGCATGGACAATGGCGCTGTTGACACCACCGGTCAGCGCCGGGGCCTTGGGCATCAATACCCGGGCACGGCTGAGGGCGGTGGCGGCAGCATTCACATCACCTTTTTGCAACACGATCTGGCTACGCAGCAAATAAGCTTCGGCCAATTGCCGTTGGTACTGCTCGAGGGATTGATCGTTGGGCGACTCGGCCTGCAAGGCCGCCAATTGTCCTTCGGCGGTGGCCAGCTCGCTGCTGGCCAGGCTTTGTTCCAGCTGTGCGATAGCCGTGGCCCGTGCATCGGGGGCCTCGGTGGCTGCCGGTGGCGTGCTCTGGCAAGCGCCCAGCAGCAGCGAAAATGCGACAAGGAGCAGATAACGGGAGGCGAACAGCTTCATTCCTGCGACTCTCTATTTGCGCAAAAAACGAGCAAGTCTACACCCCTCGACGGGGCAGGACAAAACTCAGCAGAAACAGCGCGGCGGCCGTCACCACAATCGACGGGCCGGCCGGGGTGTCCTTGAACCAGGACAACGCCAGCCCGCCACACACCGCGAGCATGCCCAGCAGGCTCGCGCCCAGTGCCATCTGCTCCGGCGAGCGGGCGTGACGCTGTGCCGCAGCCGCTGGAATAATCAGTAACGAAGTGATCAGCAACACGCCGACGATTTTCATCGCCACCGCAATCACCACAGCGATCAGCAACATCAGGGCCAGGCGCAACCCCGCCACTGGCAAACCTTCCACCTTGGCCAGTTCTTCGTGCACCGTGATCGCCAGCAAAGGTCGCCACAGCGTGACCAGCAATGCCAGCACCGCCGCGCTACCGCCGAGAATCCAGGCCAGATCGGTCGGGCTGATCGCCAACAAATCGCCGAACAGATAAGCCATCAGGTCGATCCTCACTTCATGCATGAAGCTTAGTACCACCAAGCCAAGCGAGAGCGTGCTCGGTGCGAGAATTCCCAACAGCGTGTCGGACGCCAGTGGTTGCCGTTGTTGCAACGTCACCAGCAATACCGCCAGCAACAAGCAGCCTACCGTGACGGCAACGGTCGGGCTGACATCCAGCAGGAAACCCAGTGCCACGCCGAGCAATGCGGCATGGGACAGCGTGTCGCCGAAATAGGCCATGCGTCGCCAGACCACGAACGAACCCAACGGGCCCGCGACCAGCGCCAGGGCCAGACCTGCAAGCAGGGCAAAGAGCAGAAAATCAGCCATGCTTGCAGCTATCTCCATGAACGTGGGTAGGGGCCGACGGGGACGCGCTGACCACCGAGCCATGCAGGTCGTGAGCGTGGTCGTGATGGTGGTGATAAATCGCCAGGCTTTGTGCGTTCTTTCCGAACAGTTCGACGAACGCCGGATCGCCACTGACCTGCTCGGGATGCCCGGAGCAGCAAACATGACGGTTCAGGCACACCACCTGGTCGGTGGTGCTCATCACCAGATGCAGATCGTGGGAGACCATCAAAACGCCGCAACCATGACGGTCGCGCAAGCGTGTAATCAGGCTGTAGAGCTCGGCTTGACCGGCCACATCGACGCCTTGCACCGGCTCATCGAGCACCAGCAATTCCGGCTCGCGCAGCAACGCCCGCGCCAGTAGCACCCGCTGCATTTCGCCACCGGAAACACTTTGCACCGGGCTGTCGATGACCTGTTCGGCACCGACTTCCTTGAGGGCGGCCAACGCCCGAGCGCGGTCCACGCCCGGGACCAGACGCAAGAAGCGCAGCACCGACAGCGGCAGGGTCGGATCAACATGGAGTTTTTGCGGCATGTAACCGACGCGCAACTTCGGCTTGCGCCAGACGCTGCCGCTGTCCGGTTTCAGCAAACCGAGCACCGCGCGCACCAGCGTGGTTTTGCCGGCACCATTGGGGCCGATCAAGGTGACGATCTGCCCCGGTTCGACGCTCAGCTCGATGTTGTCCAGCACGTTTTGCCCGGCAAAGGTGACAGCCACCTGCTCGAGGCGAATCAGCGCGTTGCTCATCAAGCCCCCTGGCAGCCCGAGCAGAGACCGATCACTTCAACGGTCTGGGCCTCGACGATGAATCCGACATCTTTGGCGCTATTGATGATCGCGTCGCTGATGGATTTCTGTTCGAGTTCGATGGCGGCGTGGCATTCACGGCAAATCAGGAACTGGCCTTGGTGGGCGTGTTCCGGGTGATTGCACCCGACGAAGGCGTTCAGCGAGGAGATGCGATGAACCAGGCCGTTTTCCAGCAGGAAATCCAGCGCGCGGTACACGGTAGGAGGCGCAGCGCGGCGGCCGTCCTGCTCGCTGAGCACCGCCAGAATGTCATAGGCACCCAACGGTTTGTGGCTTTGCCATACCAGTTCCAGCACCCGCCGGCGCAAAGCAGTCAGGCGCAGCCCCTGACGTGCGCACAAGGCATCGGCCTCAGACAGTGCGCTATGAACGCAATGAGAGTGGTCGTGGGGACGGCTGGCAATCGGTGTTTTAGGCATGAGCGGCGACGAGTTTTGTGAGAGACGTTATTATGTTACCCGTTCTCGCCTCTTCGAGTGGTCATCGTGTCCCGACTTTTTTCTATCTTTGTCGCATTTGTCGCTACTTTTCTGCTGATCGGCTCAGCTCAAGCCGAGGTTAAAGTCCTCACCAGCGTCAAACCCCTGCAGTTGATCGCCGCGGCGGTGCAGGACGGCATAGCGGTTCCGGAAGTCTTGCTGCCGCCTGGTGCCTCACCCCATAACTACGCCTTGCGCCCTTCCGACGTACGGAAAGTGCAATCGGTGGATCTGGTGTACTGGATCGGCCCGGACATGGAAGGTTTCCTGCCTCGCGTGCTGAAAGGTCGTACGTTGCCCAGCGTCGCGGTGCAGGATTTGCCTGGCCTGAAACTGCGACATTTCGCCGAAGATAACCATTCCCACGCCGAAGAAGCCGACGAGCATGACCACGATCACCGCCCCGGTAGCCTGGATGCACACTTGTGGTTGTCACCGATCAACGCCCGAGTGATCGCCACCAAAATGGCCGCCGATCTGAGCGCCGCCGACCCGGCCAACGCGGCGCGCTACCAGAGCAACCTCAAGGCATTCGATGAGCGCCTGGATGCTTTAGACCTGCGTCTGAAAGCCCGCCTGGCGGGTATCGCGGGCAAGCCATATTTCGTGTTCCACGAAGCCTTCGACTACTTCGAAGACGCTTACGGCCTCAAGCACACTGGCGTATTCAGTGTCGCAGCCGAAGTACAACCCGGCGCCCAACACGTGGCAGCGATGCGCACGCGGTTGCAGGAAGTCGGCAAGACCTGCGTGTTCAGCGAGCCTCCGCTGCGCCCACGCCTGGCAGAAACCCTGGTGGCCGGGCTGCCGGTGAAACTGGCGGAACTGGATGCACTGGGCGGGTACACGCCAGCGACCGCTCAAGGGTATGAGCAGGTGCTGGAAAAGCTGGGGAATGATTTGGCGGGGTGTCTGGAGTCGTTGTAAGTGTCCCGTAGAACTGTGGCGAGGGGGCTTGCCCCCGTCGGGCTGCGAAGCAGCCCCACATGAGCCCCCCAATGAATTGCTGGGGAGCGCTTCGCACTCCAACGGGGGCAAGCCCCCTCGCCACAATTTAGAGGGCGAAAGGCAGCGGTGTGTGGACCTTCTGCCGCTGCATCAGCCGCAGCTGAAACTCCATCGGATCGTGAATCAACACGTCCTGCCCGGCGAAAGACTCCGCGGCGATCAATCGCGACAACCAGAACCGTACGCATGCCACGCGCAGCATGGTCGGCCATAGCTCGGCCTCGGCAGCGGTAAACGGTCGTAGCGCGGCATAAGCGCCCAGCAATGCCCGCGCCCGAGCGCCATCAAGCTGCCCTTGTTCGTCCGAACACCAATCGTTCAAGGCAATCGCCACGTCATAGAGCATCGGCCCCGAACAGGCGTTGTAGAAGTCGATCAACCCGGTCAGGTGTGTGCCTTCGAACATTGCGTTATCGCGGAACAGGTCCGCATGGATGTTGGCTCGCGGCAGTGCCAGAATTTTCGTCTTCTGTTGTGTGATTTCATCCAGCGCCCGTTGCAGCAAATCGCTTTGCTCGGCATTCAGATGCGAAAGCAACTGCGTGCCCTCCTCCAGCATCCAGTCCAGGCCGCGATCGGTTTTGCGTTTGATCATGTTGGCCTGGGTCGCCAGGTGCAGATGAGCCAGCAGCTCGCCGACCTGAGCGCAATGCTGCGCGTTGGCGTCCTTGATGTGCTTGCCCGCCAGCCGGGGCTGCAGCAGCGCGGGCTTACCGGCCAGTTCGCGCAACGCGACGCCGTCGGTGGTGCGCAAGGCATAAGGCACCGGCAGGTCGGCGTCGTGCAGCACGTCGAGCAGTTCAATGAAGAACGGCATCTCCTGCACCGGACCGCGCTCGACCAGGGTCAGGACAAATTCGCCCTGCTCCAGGCTGATAAAGAAATTGGTGTTTTCACTACCGGCGGCGATCCCCTGGAAATCAAGCAGGCGGCCGAGCCCGTAAGGGGCGAGAAAGGTTTCCAGCTCGGGCCGAGCCAGGGGGGTGAACACAGACATGGTTAAAACTGCCAGTACGGGCGCCGCGACTGCCGGCGCCGATTTAAGTTAGGAGCGGTTTACCACTCAAATATTTTCCACGACGGAATCAGCATATCCGGCTGGTCCGAGCGAATGAAGTTACCGTCCGAGCCATCAGCGCGCACCAGGAAATACGGTTTACCGACTTTCGGGGTCACCTTGATGGCGTACAAAAAGCCATTTTGCCGATATTCCTGAATGGTTTTGTCACCTTCCGTGCGGATTGTTACATCCGGGTCCGCCGAGGGCGCGTCGTCCGCCGCCATGACAGCCAATGGGGTGACTGCAAACAAGCCAGCCAGCAACAAGCGATTTAGTGTGCGCATGATAACCTTGTCCCTTTGTCGTCAACGGTCCCGCTATTCTAGCGCCGGACCCGCCGAAAAGGTTGATCCTGCTCATGAGCCAAGCCCCCCTCGTCCTGGTGGACGGTTCTTCTTATCTGTACCGCGCCTTTCATGCGCTGCCACCGCTGACCACGTCCAAAGGCCTGCCGACCGGAGCGGTCAAGGGCGTACTGAACATGCTCAAGAGTCTGCGCAAGCAGTACCCGGACAGCCCGTTCGCCGTGGTATTCGACGCCAAGGGCGGGACGTTCCGCGACGAGATGTTCGCCGAATACAAGGCCAATCGCCCAAGCATGCCCGACGACATGCGGGTCCAGATCGAGCCGCTGCACGCCAGCGTCAAGGCCCTGGGCTTTCCATTGCTGTGCGTGGACAACGTCGAAGCCGATGACGTGATCGGCACCCTGGCCCGCAGCAGCGCGGCCGCCGACCGTCCGGTGGTGATCTCCACCGGCGACAAGGACATGGCGCAACTGGTCGACGGGCACATTACCTTGGTCAATACGATGACCGGTAGCGCGCTGGACGTGGAGGGCGTGAAGGAGAAATTCGGCGTCGCTCCCGAGCAGATCATCGATTATCTGGCACTGATGGGCGATTCGTCCGACAACATCCCGGGGGTTCCAGGTATCGGCCCCAAGACCGCTTCCGGCCTGCTGGTCGGCGTGAATGGCGGCCTGACCGAACTCTATGCTCAGCTCGACATCGTCCCGACCCTGCCGATTCGCGGCGCCAAAACCCTGCCGGCCAAGCTCGAAGAGCATAAGGAAATGGCCTTTCTTTCTTATCGGTTGGCAACCATCAAGATCGACGTGCCGCTGGACGTCGGTCTCGATGACCTGCAAATGGGCCAGCCGGATCACGACAAGCTCGCCGAACTCTACACCCTGCTGGAATTCAAAAGCTGGTTCGAAGAGAACCAGCGCGACGCGAAGCGCTCGGGTCAGGACATTGTCGAGGTCGCCCAGGAACAGCCGGGCACTGCCGAAGCGAAGTACGAAACCATCCTCGACCAGAAGCACTTCGAGGCCTGGCTGGGCAAGCTCGACAAGGCGCCGTTGATCGCCTTCGTCACCGAAACCAACGGCAGCGATGCACAACATGCACAACTGGTGGGTCTGTCATTTTCGGTCGCGGCCAACGAAGCGGCCTACATTCCGCTGACCCATTCCTACATGGGCGTGCCGGAGCAACTGGATCGCGACACGGTGCTGTTGGCGTTGAAACCGCTGCTGGAAAACCCGAATAAACTGAAAGTCGGCCAACACGCCAAGTTCGAAACCAATATCCTCGCCAACTGCGCCATCGGTGGCGATCAGAGCAACGGGATTATTGTTCAGGGTATTGCCTACGACACCATGCTCGAATCTTACGTCCTGGACTCGACGGCCACCCGCCACGACATGGACAGCCTGGCGCTCAAGTACCTGGGTCAAAGCAAGACCGACATTCAAGGGATCGCGGGCAAAGGCGTCAAACAGCTGAGTTTCGACCAGATCTCTCTTGAGCTGGCAGGCCCCTATGCTGCCGAAGATGCCGATGTCACCTTCCAGTTGCACCTGGCTTTGCAGGAAAAACTCGCAGCAACGCCAAGCCTGGGCAAAGTGCTCAACGAGATTGAAATGCCGCTGATGCCGGTTCTGGCCCGAATCGAACGCCAAGGCGCGCTCGTGGATGCCAACCTGTTGGGCATCCAGAGCGTCGAGCTGGGCGAGAAACTGGTCGCCCTTGAGCGCGAAGCGTTCGCCATTGCCGGTGAAGAATTCAACCTGGGCTCGCCAAAGCAACTGGGCGTGATTCTCTACGAAAAACTCGGTTTGCCTGTGCTCAGCAAAACTGCCAAGGGCCAGGCCTCGACTGCCGAGGCGGTGTTGGCCGAATTGGCCGAACAGGACTACCCGCTGCCCAGGGTGCTGATGCAATACCGCTCGCTGAGCAAGCTCAAGAGTACCTACACCGACCGTTTGCCAGAGCAGATCAACGCTCGCACCGGGCGCATTCATACGTCTTATCAGCAAGCCGTCGCCGCCACCGGACGTTTGTCGTCCATCGACCCGAACCTGCAGAACATTCCGATTCGCACTGCCGAAGGTCGTCGGATTCGTCAGGCGTTCGTCGCGCCGAAAGGCTACAAGCTGCTGGCCGCGGATTACTCGCAAATCGAACTGCGGATCATGGCGCATCTGGCCAAGGATGAAGGCTTGCTGCACGCCTTCCGCAACAACCTCGATGTTCACCGGGCAACGGCCGCAGAGGTATTTGGCGTCGAGCTGGATGCGGTCACCAACGATCAGCGTCGTAGCGCTAAAGCCATCAACTTCGGTTTGATCTACGGCATGAGCGCGTTTGGCCTGGCCAAGCAGATCGGCGTAGACCGCAAACAGTCCCAAGCCTACATCGATCGCTACTTCGCCCGTTATCCCGGCGTACTGGAATACATGGAGCGCACGCGTGCCCAGGCCGCCGAGCAAGGTTTCGTCGAAACCATCTTTGGTCGTCGCTTGTACCTGCCGGAAATCAACGCGAAAAACCAGGCCCTGCGCAAAGCTGCGGAGCGCACAGCGATCAATGCCCCGATGCAAGGCACCGCGGCGGACATCATCAAGAAAGCCATGGTAACGGTGGATAACTGGCTGACATCGTCAGGCCTGGACGCCAAAGTCATCCTGCAGGTACACGATGAATTGGTGCTTGAGGTGCGTGAGGACCTGATCGATCAGGTGCGTGAGGACATTCGCGTGCACATGAGTAGCGCAGCACAGTTGGATGTACCACTTCTGGTCGAGGTAGGCGTAGGCAACAACTGGGATGAGGCGCACTGAACGGCCTGAAAGACGCCGGTGCTGCGGCCTTATGCCGCAGCACAAAATAACGAAGGGCTATAGTGCGGAAAATGACATCGATTATTTCCAATGGTTTTTGAAAATAGTCTGAACTAAATCCGTGAACCGCCACTCAGAGATACTGAATGGCTGGTGAAGCCCTTCGATGCTCCTATGTTGTGTTAAGTGTTGGCAGATATCTGGACCCCGCCCTAGCGGTCCGGAGCTTGAACCCCGGAACTTCTCCCTCCCCATATGAAGTCCGGGGTTTTTTTTGCCTGGCTTTTCACCTGTAAAGCCTTACTCGGCAGCCTCGCTGCCCTTGTCCGCCAACTCCATCCAGCCCGCCAATACAGTGTAGGCGTCTTCCAGACCCAAGCGTTTGGGTGCCGAAAACAGCTGGATAGTGATCGTATCGCCCCAGCCCTTGCGGATTTCCGACTGAACCTTGAGCAGCACGTTTTTCGCCGCGCCGTAGGTCAGCTTGTCTGCCTTGGTCAGCAAAATATGCATCGGCATGCCACTGGCGACAGCCCAATCGAGCATCAGCAGGTCGAAATCGGTCATTGGATGACGGATATCCATCATCAGAATCAAACCTTTCAAACTCTCACGACCGCCCAGATAGGCTTCGAGGTGACGCTGCCAGTGCATCTTCAACGGGATTGGTACTTTCGCGTAACCGTAACCCGGCAGGTCGACCAGACGGCGTTCATCGTCTAGCTTGAAGAAGTTCAACAGCTGCGTGCGACCCGGTGTTTTCGAGGTCCGCGCCAGGCTGGCGTGTGTCAGGGTGTTCAACGCGCTGGACTTGCCGGCATTGGAACGCCCGGCGAAGGCCACTTCAAAGCCTTCGTCGTCGGGGCATTGATCGACTTTGGCGGCGCTGAGCATGAAGGTGGACTGTTGGCACAGGCCGAGGATGGGGTTCTTGAGTTGCATGGGATTTCCGATGTGGGCGGCGCCGGGAATGGACGCGGCAAGCAGTGTCGTTTCCGTTTCAGTGACGCCAGTATATAATGCCGCAGATTTTGTGTGCGCTTTGTCCCAGCGTAGGATGAAGTTCACGAGAGCGATTAACCTTGATTGCGCATTAGAACGCAGCACGCTCTCAACCCTGAAAAGGTCGTTTTATGACGAAATGGCTGCTAGCTGCCGGTGTCTTGATGCCGCTTTACAGCGCTCAGGCTACACAGGATCCGGAAGCTGTGTACAACCGTGTTTGTGGTGCCTGTCATTCCGGCCAACTACCCATGGCGCCCCGCAAGGGCGATCAGGAAGCTTGGACGCCGAGGTTGGCGAAAGGTATGGAGACGCTGGTGCAACACGTGACCCAGGGTTTCAAGGCGATGCCGCCGCGTGGTTTGTGCATGGACTGCAGTGCCGAGGATTACCGAGCCATCATCCAGTGGATGAGCGAGTAAACCCGGCCCATAACTCTTTAACCCTTAGCCGTAGTTGGATTAGCTGATGAACAAATTGATCGTGAGTCTGCTGTTGACCGTGGGGATCTCCGGCATTGCCCATGCTGCAGGTGATGCGACTGCTGGTCAGGCGAAAGCCGCAGTATGTGGCGCCTGTCATGGCCCGGATGGCAATAGCATGGCGCCTAACTTTCCGAAACTGGCAGGTCAGGGCGAGCGTTATCTGAACAAGCAGCTGCACGACATCAAGTCCGGCAAACGCACGGTACTGGAAATGACCGGCCTGCTGACCAACCTGAGCGATCAGGACCTGGCTGATATCTCCGCCTACTTCGCCAGCCAGAAAGGCAGCGTTGGCGCCGCCGACCCGAAAGTCGTGGCTCGCGGTGAAGCACTGTTCCGTGGCGGTGATCTGGCCAAGGGCCTGCCAGCTTGCACTGGTTGCCACTCTCCAGATGGCAAGGGCAACGCAGCTGCCGGCTTCCCGCATCTGGGCGGCCAGCATGCCCAGTACGTCGGCAAGCAACTGACCGACTTCAGAAAAGAAGAAGGTGGCCGCACCAACGACGGCGATACCAAGCCGATGCAGAGCATCGCTAAAAAGCTGAGCGACGAAGATATCGCCGCAGTCTCCAGCTATATTCAAGGCTTGCACTGAGATCGATCGAACAAGCGTTGCTGGAGATGTACATCTCTTGCAACGTTAACACTCGATTAATCCGTCGATGCAAACATAAAAAGGGTAGCTTTGGCTGCCCTTTTTTGTGGCCGCTGCCGTTACACTACAAACTCAAGCCCGCCAGGATCTGTCTGAAAACAGGTCGCGCGAGGCGACCCAATTGTCCAGGAGTAAAGCATGCGTAATCTGATCATCAGCGCCGCGCTCGTCGCTGCCAGCCTGTTCGGCATGACTGCCCAAGCCGCCGAAAAACCTGCAGCGCCCTATGTCGAGCTGAGCAATCCAGTCCCGGTGGCCGCGCCTGGCAAAATCGAAGTCGTGGAGCTGTTCTGGTACGGCTGCCCGCATTGCTATGCCTTCGAACCCGTCATTAACCCATGGGTTGAAAAACTGCCTTCCGACGTGAACTTCGTGCGCATTCCGGCCATGTTTGGCGGCCCTTGGGACGCACACGGCCAAATGTTCCTGACCCTTGAAGCCATGGGCGTCGAAAGCAAGGTTCACGCGGCAGTTTTCGAAGCGATCCAGAAAGAACACAAGAAACTGACCGACAAAGAAGACATGGCGGACTTCCTGGCGACCCAAGGTGTAGACAAGGACAAGTTCCTGGCCACCTTCGACTCCTTCGCCATCAAGGGCCAAATCAACAAAGCCAAAGAACTTGCAAAGAAATATGAAATCACCGGCGTGCCTACCATGATCGTCAATGGCAAGTATCGCTTTGACATCGGCTCTGCCGGCGGTGCCGAACAAGCGCTGAAACTGGCCGACCAACTGGTCGCCAAAGAGCGAGCGGCAACCAAGGCCGTCGCTAACTAAGCGCGGCACCTGCCATGCGCCGCTGGGGAACTGAACGCATCGTTGGCCTGCATCATCCGCAGGTCAACGAGCATCACCTGGAATCGACGGGGTTGCCCGTGAACAGCCGTCTGCGTTTGCTCAGTTTCAATATCCAGGTCGGTATCAGTACCGAGCGCTATCGACACTATCTGACCCGCGGCTGGCAGCATCTGTTGCCGCACACAGGGCGTGCCGACAATCTGCAAAAAATCGGTAATCTGCTGGGCGACTTCGATCTGGTCGCCTTGCAGGAAGCCGATGGCGGCAGCCTGCGATCAGGCTACGTCAATCAGGTCGAACACCTGGCGCAGCTCGGTGCTTTCCCCTACTGGTATCAACAACTCAATCGCAATCTCGGCCATCTCGGCCAGCACAGCAATGGCGTGCTCAGCCGCCTGCGCCCATGGGCGATTGAAGATCATCCACTGCCGGGGCCCAAGGGTCGCGGGGCCATTCTGGTGCGCTTCGGCGAAGGTCCGGAAGCGCTCGTGGTGGTGATGATGCACCTGGCGCTTGGCGCCCGCGCCCGTAGCCTGCAACTGGCCTACATCCGCGAATTGATCGGCGGTTATAAACACCAGGTGCTGATGGGCGACATGAACACCCATGCCAGTGACTTGCTGCAAAACTCCCCGTTGCGTGATTTGGGCCTGCTCGCGCCGCAACTGGAAGCGACCTTCCCCAGCTGGCGCCCGCAGCGCTGCCTGGACCATATTCTGCTCAGCCCCACTCTGACCCTTGAAAAGGTCGAAGTGCTGGCACAGCCCATTTCCGATCACCTGCCGGTCGCGGTAGAGATTCGTCTGCCGGGTTCGCTCACGGCCGATGCATTGCCCGCGTTGAGTCCTGCCTGAATGAGCGACGAAACACAGCGCTGGAAAGAGAAATACCTCAAAAACATCGAACAACAAGAAAAGCTGGAACGTCGATGGGACGCCCGGCTCGACTTGCTGCGTCGCGGGCTGGTACGCAGTACCCTGGCCGCAGAAGGTACCGATCGCGCCGTTGACCAATGCATGAAGGAAATGCGCGAAGTCGTACGCACCGATGACATGGACGCCGGCCTGGCAGCCTTGCTGCCGCGCCTGGAAAAAGCCGTTCTCGACTCCGAGCAACGCCGGGAAACCCGGGTCAATCAAGTCAGTGCAGCCCTGACGGCGCTGGTCTCTCAGTTGCAAGCGTTGCCGCTGCCCCGGGAAGTAAGCCGACCGCTGAAAAAATTCGCCAAACAGCTGGACGGACGCGTAGGCCAGGCTCGCGAAATCCCGTTGCTGCTCAGCGAGCTGAGTGGCTTGCAAGGCAAAGCCTTAAACCTGCTGGAGAACCCTGCCGAACCTGATCGCCCGGGCTTCCTGCAGCGGTTGTTCGGTAGGGAAACGGAAGAGACCGCGTCACAGCTCGCCGCCCTCACATCGCAAATGCCTGCCCCGCAACCTGTCGAACCGGTTGCAGCACTGGCCGAGCACCCACAAGCGATGGCCAATCTCTCGCCAGCCGCCGATAGACCGCAACAAGTGGTGTTGCCAACCGTCGAAGCCGCGATGCCCGCCGCTGCGCACCCTGAGCCAGCGCAAACTCAGGCGCCAACAGCAATGGCACCTGCGGCTGAAGTCGTGGCGTTTGTCCCGCCCGTCCTTGAACCAGAAGCTACAAACAGCCAGGTCCGGGAATTACCAACCCGGCCGAATATCGAGCAACCACAAGAACCGGTTCAAGCGGTTACCCTATCGGCCACTCAGGCTCAGTCGGCAATCAATCCCGATGAACTGACTCCGATGGCCATCGATCCAGAGCAGCCCGAGCACGATATTCTGTATGCCCTGCCGGACTCGCCGGAGCCGTCCTACAGCTCTGTCGCCAAGCATATCGAAGATACGCTGCTGGGCCTTCTCGATGACCTGACGCTGCCCGAGCGCCATCGTCCGCAAGCCGAGGCGATGCGTGATCGTCTTCAAAATGGCTTGAACTGGTACGAATTGCTACCGATCCTCGATGACCTGGCAACCTTGATGCTGGCGATCACCGACAGCGGCCAGCACGAATTCGAAGCCTATCTGCAGCAACTCAACGAACGCCTCGAGTCATTTCAGAGCAACCTGCAAGCCGCGAGCGACGGCCACGCCGACAACCGCTCGGCCGCGCGGGAAATGGACACGCAGATTCGCGAGCAAGTCGACGGCTTGCAAAGCAGCATGCAGGAAGCGGCCGACCTTGATGATCTCAAGCATGTGCTGGAAAACCATCTCGAAGGCCTGCTTGGCACCATGGACCAACACCAGAAGCAGCGGGACGAGCGCGAGCAGGAAGTAGCAGCCCGCCTGCAAAGCCTGGCCGAAAGGGTTGCCCACATGGAGCAGGAAGCCCTGGGCTACCGCGAGCATCTCGAAGAGCAGCGCCAGAAGGCGTTGATCGATCCATTGACCAGCCTGCCGAATAGGGCAGCCTGGAGCGAACGCCTGGAACACGAAATAGGCCAATGGCAACAACATGGCAATACCCTGTTGCTGGTAATGCTCGACCTCGACCATTTCAAACGCATCAATGACAACTATGGCCACCTGGCGGGCGACAAGGTACTGAAAATCATCGCCAGCGTGCTACGCAAGCGTCTGCGCGGGACTGATTTCATTGCCAGGTTCGGGGGTGAGGAGTTTGTACTGTTGATGCCTGCCACGGTGCCGGCGGTGGGCGCGAAGCTACTGGAAACCTTGCGCGCATCGATCGAAGCCTGCCCGTTTCACTTCAAGGGCGAGCGAGTCACCGTCACTATTTCCATGGGACTGACCGCCTTCAGATCCGGCGAACATAGTGACCTTGTGCTTAAAAGAGCTGATCAGGCGCTATATCGGGCGAAAAATAATGGCCGGAATCGAATAGAACTGGGCTGATAGCTAATTGTTCCATTTTGTTTAAAACAGCACTTTTTGCCCTCTGCGCGCAAGGCAATGCCGTTACACTGTTGCATTATTGTCTTGCGTGTACTGCCTCCCGCCATGAAATGTCTTGTTCTTATTGCGTCGCTGCTTCTATTAGCCGGTTGTGCCAGCGGCCCCCGAATCGATACCAGTCACCCTTCAGCCAATCACGACAGTCGCATTCAGTTCGTGGTGATGCATTACACCTCCGCATCCCTGGAGACCTCGCTGCAATTGCTGACCCATGGCGAGGTCAGCAGCCATTACCTGATTAGCGACGACAAGCGCGCCACTATTTATAAGCTGATGGATGAAAATTTCCGGGCCTGGCACGCTGGCGAAAGCGAATGGCAAGGCCGGACCTGGCTGAACTCCAGTTCCATTGGTATCGAGATCGTTAACCAAGGCTTTGAGGACACCCCCACCGGGCGTCTCTGGTATCCCTATAGCGAAGCCCAGATTCAGTCGATGATCTTCCTGCTCAAGGACATCAGCAAGCGCCAGGGCATCAGCCCCCGCCATATCATTGGCCATAGCGACATCGCACCGATGCGCAAGCTCGATCCCGGCCCGCTGTTTCCCTGGAAGCGCCTGGCCGCCGAAGGCCTGGGAATATGGCCGAACGAGCAGGCCGTGGCGCGACAGCAAGCGCAGTTCGCGGTGCAATTACCCAGCATCAGTTGGTTTCAGGCGCAGCTTGCCCGCTTGGGCTATGCCACGCCGCAAACCGGCGAACTGGATGTAGAAACACGCAATGTACTGGCGGCTTTTCAGCTGCATTTTCGCCCCTCCCGTTTCGACGGGACACCGGACGCACAAACCGCGGCGATTCTTCAGGTGTTGAATCAGACAAAATAATGACGCCCGCCCGACGGTCAGCGCTTTTTCCAAATCAGCAGCTATAACTCATTGGTAATTCTTCGGATATTCCATGATGCCTGCTGCTCGGGAGAGACTGCATAGCTGGTTCTATCGCCCTTGGTTTTTGGCGATGCTGGCTACTGCCTTGAGCGCAACGCTTCTAACGGTCGGCAGTTTGTTCGTGGCGATGCATCAGGTTGAGCAAAACGAAAGCCAGGAAATGAATGCCCAGGGAGAACGCTTTCTGGTCCGGCTGGAGCAGCTGTTCGGGCAATTGCGCGAAAGCCTCGATGACCTGCAAGCCCAACCGCTGCGAGGTTGCGATGACGAAATGATCGCCACCCTGCAGCAGGTCAGCTTCAATTACCGCTTCGTTTATGAAGCCGCTTATATGGACACGGCTCGAACCTGCTCCAACCGCCCCCGCCAGGAAGGGGTATCGCTGATCCGACCGCCGGACATCAAGGGGCCCATCTACAGCTATTGGCTGAACACCACCACCGAACCCGATGAGAACCGCGCAGCACTGATGCTTGGGCGTGGCAATTTCCGGGTTGCGACGTCCCGCGGGCATTTGACCGACATGGTCGATCTGTCTCCGGGGAGCAGCCTGTTGGTGGTGCTCGACCATGGCACCCGGGCGATTCCAGTGCTCGGTGTCGCTCAGGCCTGGCCCCCCACAGAACCCTGGCCCCCGAAAAGCCCCGATGCGTTGCAAGTCACCCCTACCCGCCTGATTTACCGAATGCCCACTAACACCCGCGAATACCAGCTGGTACTGATCACCCCACGTACCGGAATGCATGTACCGGCGGTATGGTGGTGGCTACTTCCGGCGAGCCTGGCGCTGAGTGCCTGTGTAGGCATTCTAGTGTTTTTGCTGGTACGCCAGCGTCAGTCGCTGGATGCCGAACTGCAAGGCGCCATGCGGCGAGGCGAGCTACAAGTGTTGTATCAACCGATCTTCGACCTCGACAGCCGCAACTGCGTCGGCGCTGAAGCCCTGCTGCGCTGGCGCAGGCCGGACGGCACGCTGACCAGTCCCGACCTATTCATTCCGATGGCGGAGAATACCGGCCAGATTCGCCAGATGACCGATTTCGTATTACAACGCCTGCTGGAACAGCTCGGGCAACTGTTGCGGTCCAATCCGCAGCTGTACATCTCGGTCAACCTGGCGGCCTGCGATGTCATGGTGCCGCGTATCGGTCAGGTGATGGCGCGTCTGCTGAGCATGCACCGGGTGGCGGCCAAGCAAATTGCCTTTGAAGTGACCGAGCGCGGATTGGTGGACGTGGTGGTGGCCAGAGAAAACCTGCAAGCCCTGCGGGATGTCGGGCATCAAGTGCTGATCGACGATTTTGGCACCGGCTATTGCAGCCTCGCCTACCTGCAGACCCTACCGGTGGACTGCCTGAAAATCGACAAGGCATTTATCGACGCGCTGGGGCATGATGCCGCCAGCAGCGGCGTGGCACCGCACATCATTCGTATGGCTCAGGCCCTGCAACTCAAGGTGATTGCCGAAGGCATCGAACATGAAGCCCAAGCGGTGTTTCTGAGCAGCGAAGGGGTGAAATTCGGTCAGGGTTGGTTATTCGCCCACGCCCTGAGCGCCGTGCAGTTCATCGAACTGATTACCCATGGCCGCCGACTGACTACGCGACGCCGGGATGACGAAACCTGAGAGGGCACCGGCTTATATTGCCAGCGCCATGTAGAACTGCGTCCCCTGCCCCGGCCGCGAATAGACACCCATCCGTCCGCCGTGCAACTGCACGATTTCCTTGCACAGCGCCAGACCCAGCCCGGCACCGCCCTTTTTGCGACCGACCTGAACGAAAGGCTCGAAGATCCGTCCCTGCTGGCCGTAGGCAATGCCTTCGCCGTTGTCCTCGACGCTGATAATCATCCGTTCACCATGGCGTCGGGCCTGCAAACGTATCAGTCCGTCGTGGGAGGTATGGCGCAAGGCGTTGTCGATCAGGTTGTCGAGCACCCGTTCCAGCTGCGCCTGATCAGCTTGCAACCGCGGCAACGGCCCCTGCACTTCCACCAGCAGCTCAATGCCCTTCTCCTGTGCCGGGCCGGCAAAACGTATCTGGGCCTGATCCAGCAAGTCTTCGATGGAGCATGGCGCCAGCGTGAGTTTTTGCAGGCCGTTTTGATAGCGAGAGAAATTCAGCAGGTCGTTGATCAACTGCATGAGGCGCTGCATTTCTTCGTTGACGGTGTCCAGCAGGTCAGCTTCGCGGGAGTCTTCAGCAAAATGCGTCCGCTCGCGGAACAGGCCGAACGCCATGTGCATCCCGGTAACCGGTGTGCGCAACTCATGGGAGGCGCGCAGGACGAACTCACTGCGTACCCGTTCGAAGGCACGCTGTTCGGTGACGTCATGCAACACCATCACCGCGCCGAGAATATGACCCTGGGTATGGCTGACCGGTGTCAGGCTATAGGTCAGCAATCGCGACTCGCCATCGACCTCGATACTCAGATCTTCCGGCGCTCGTTCCAGGGTGCCACCGCGCAACACCAGTTGCAGTTGTTCATCCAGTTCGGGACGCTCAAGCGCCGTCCCCAACCCTTGGCCAAGACGATCGGTGTCCCAGCCTAACTGACGCTGAGCCACCGGGTTGAGGTGCTCAAGATGACCTTGACGATCAATGATCAGCAAACCGTCGTCGATGCTGTCGAGCACCGCTTGCAAGCGTTGCTGGCCGGCGAGCAGTTCATCGATATTGGTAGCCTGGTGCTCACGCAAGGCCTCGGCCATGATGCCGAAGCGGTGGGTCAGTTGGTTCATTTCCGCCGCAGAGGAAATCGGCAGGGTCACTTCGAAATTGCCTTGGCCGATATTGTCAGCTGCCTGCACCAGAGCCTCGATCGGAGCCCCGAAACGCCGGGCGATCGCATGGGCGGTAATGAACCCGATGAACAACACCGCCACACCGACCAACCCAAGCAGGCCGGCAATCAACAATGCTCGCTCCCGGGCCTTGCGTTCGATCTCGGTGATGTTATTCAGTGCGCGTTTTTGTTCAGAGATCAAACCGTTACGCAACGCGTTGAATTTTTCCGCAAGATTCCCGTCACCACCGACTACCTGGATAGGCGCACTGGAAAGATCAAAGGAGTGCAGTAGGTTCTGATAATCAGCCTTGGCCTTTTTGAAACCATACTGGGCACCCTCGCTGGGCGGTTCGCGAGCAATGCCTTCGTCAAACAATTCAAGGGAATGCTGTTTGGACGCCTCGAACGCGGCAGGATCCGGTTGCTCATCGAGCACGATGATCAGTTGATCACCCAGGGTCTGACGCAGCTTCAATCCCAGATCCAGCGTGACGAAGTTGTCACGGATCAGGGCTTCCTGAGTCCCCGCCATTTGCATCACGCTGACCAGCCCGAGCAAGAGCCCAAGCAGCGCCACAGTAATCAGTGCGGAAATACTCAGAAACAGCCGGGTGCGCAACGTCATCGCCAGTTTCATCGGTTACGACTCACAGGTTGTACTGCTTGCGTTTGCGGTACAGGGTCGAGGCATCGATACCCAAGGTTTTGGCCGCCTGATCCAGCGTGTCGGCCGTGGCGAGAACCGCGCCAATGTGAGCTTTTTCCAATTCATCCAGGCTCAGCGCAGCACCAATTCGTGGCGTGTGGTTGGTCGGGGTTTCGGCCATGCCCAAGTGGCTGAGTTCTACCCGCTCCTGCGGACAAATAATGCTCGCGCGCTCCACCACGTTGCGCAGCTCTCGAATGTTGCCCGGCCAGCGGTAGCTGAGCAGCGCTTCGCGGGACTCGTCGCTGAAACACCGGGCCGGACGCGAGTATTCCTTGACGAAGCGCGCCAGGAAGCGGTCTGCCAGGTTCAAAATGTCTTCCCTGCGCTCACGAAGCGGCGGCAGATGCAAGGTGATGACGTTCAGGCGATAGAGCAGGTCTTCACGAAAACGACCATCGCGAACCATGTCTTCCAGGTTGAGGTTAGTCGCTGCGAGAATTCGCACGTCGGCGCGACGGGTCACCGGGTCGCCCACGCGTTCGTATTCCTTGTCCTGAATGAAGCGCAGCAATTTTGGCTGTAACGTCAGCGGAAAATCGCCGATCTCGTCGAGAAACAACGTTCCGCCGTCGGCCTGATTGACACGCCCCAAGGTACTTTCGCTGGCACCGGTGAATGCTCCTCGGCTGTGGCCGAAAAGCTCGCTGTCCATTAATTCGGCAGTCAGGGACGGGCAATTGATGGTGACGCAGGACTTCTTCTGGCGTTTGCTCCAGCCGTGAATTGCCCGTGACAGTTCACCTTTACCGGTGCCGGACTCGCCGAGAATCAGGATGTTGGCGTCAGTACTGGCGACCTGGCGCGCTGTTTCGAGCACCACTTTCATCGCCGGACTGTGGGAATCCAGACCCTCCTTGGGTTTGCGCACTTCACCTTCGAGGGCTTCCAGGCGCGCCGAAAGTTGCCGAACTTCCAGCTGTTTGGCAGTGGCCAGGCGTAACTGATCGGGGCTGCAAGGTTTGACCAGATAGTCGGCGGCACCGGCCTGAATCGCATCCACGGCAGTGTCGACGGCCGAGTGAGCAGTGACGATCACCACCCGCATCCAGGGCGCCTGGATGCGCATCTGAGCCAGCACATCAAGGCCATTGTCTTCGCCCAGACGCAAATCGAGAAAGCACAGATCGAAAACCTGGCGCTGCAACAAGGCTTCGGCCTGAGCAGCGCTGGTCGCGGTGGCCACGCTGTAGCCTTCGTCTTCGAGGCAATAGCGAAAGGTTCGAAGGATGGCGGACTCGTCGTCCACCAGCAGAATACGGCCTTGATGCTCAGTGGCTGATTCCATGTTCCTGCGCTCCTTTAAATTGTTGATTTTGGTTAGGCCCCGAGAAATCGGGCAAGTTGCATGATTGATTGTGGCCGATTTCAGTCAAATCAGCGGAGCTATCTACTTAATAACAAGATAACCAACTGATTTATTTAATTTTTTATTAATAAATCGTTCTTCGGCGATTGCCTGCGTCCCTTTCTGACATCTGCGCCCTTCCCTCAATTCCAAAAATATTGAAAGTTTTCATGAGTTCATCGTGCATTACGCACGACTTGAGAGGCGCCATCGTGCAGGATGCGTCCAAAACGGTTCTTACAAACAATATAACTTGTTGATTTTTAACGAATTAATTCAGATAAAAAGGTGGCATGCAGGCTGCAAGAGTCTGGGTAACAGGGCATTTAATGAACCATCGCCCGCCAAAGATCACTACCCCAGCGTGGGAGGAACTTCAGGATGAATCGCCAAGGTGCCGCCCAATTGCGTATCTCGCCATTGCTTGTCCAGCAAGGCTTGTTTGCCCTGCTGGCGCTATTGATCACTTTGATTGGCGGCCAACAGTACTTGCGTTGGGAACAGAGCCAACAGCCAGAGACGCCGCACCTGTCGATTCCACACACGCCTCAAACCCACTTCAGCGCCGTCAGCAGCAGCCTGGCTGATAACGACTCGATGCGCATGATGGATGTCGACCAGGCACAGCCTGTGGATGAGACGCCTCAGGAACGTTGGGTGTTTTAAGCAAACGACCTTGGCGCACTCGACGCGCCGGGAAAAGCACCACAAGCAACACCTTTAAACAGAAAGCGTAAGGAGAATCACCATGTTGAGCTGGGCAATCACATTCTTGATCATTGCCATCATCGCTGCAGTACTGGGCTTCGGTGGTATCGCGGGCACCGCCACGGGTATCGCCAAGATTCTCTTTGTCGTATTCCTGGTGATGTTCATTGCTTCCTTCTTCTTTGGCCGTCGCGGCCGAGGCTGAACATGAGCAATTTCGTTAAAGACAGTGGCAGCCGCCCTGCTTCTGGGCGGCAGTGCCATGGCGATGCCGGCCAATAATGGCCAGATGCTTCAATGAATTGCTCAATTGATGGAACTAAAAGATCCAGACTGGTATTGAGTTTCGAAACACGAAAGAGGCCACAGCGCTTCTTTCCACTGCGCTACCCGAGGACGGTAGACGCATGACCAAGGGGTCGGGACGTTCTGACTGCTTCAGGGTCGGAGTGACCTACGGGTACAGGGAGTACCTGCGCAAGGGCCGGGTCAGGCACAGCTGCGACGCAAGTTCGCCGGGGCCAGAGCGGCTCGACGAACTTGCGGAGAGCTTCAACGTGCAAAACGTTGATCTAGAGCATTCTGCTCATCTGTTTCTACTGCATATTCCTCGCAAAACAATTTCGCGGTATTTCTTCGTGACCGTATATCGAGAAAGCTCCGACTTTCTTGAGAAGATAATTCGTAGCCAAATGTAGGCCTTTTCCTAAATATCCACCCATTCAAAAAAACATCGACCTGCGCTGAAATGGCCGGCTCACGGCACTTATGCCCGCCTGAATGTCGTATTCAAACCGCTTGGGACGCGGGTTTCAGGTCGAAAATCTCATGCCGATTCGGCATAGGGTAGGCGTTTACGGCATTAGACGGCGCTTCCCGGCATCGGAATAGTTGCGCCTTTTTCGCTGCCTGAGAGCTGTAAATGCTCGCTCGCGGGGACCTTATACGGAGGCCGATGCAAAACTGCTTCGCCATTGAGCGTTTCAGTTCATGCATCGACCTGAGTCAAACGCAAGTAAGGGTAAAGATATGAAGAAGGCAAAGCTTAGCCTCGCCTGGCAGATCCTCATCGGTCTGGTTCTAGGGATAGCAATAGGTGCACTGCTCAACCATTTCAGTGCCGAAAAGGCTTGGTGGATCAGCAACGTTCTGCAACCGGCAGGCGATATCTTTATCCGTCTGATCAAGATGATCGTGATCCCGATCGTAGTGTCCTCGCTGGTCGTCGGCATCGCTGGCGTAGGGGATGCGAAAAAACTCGGGCGTATCGGTCTCAAGACCATCATTTACTTCGAGGTCGTCACCACCATCGCCATTCTGGTCGGTCTGGTGCTGGCCAACGTGGTCCATCCGGGCAGCGGCATCGACATGAGCACCCTGGGTACGGTGGATATTTCCAAGTACCAGGCCACTGCCGCCGAGGTGCAGCATGAACACGCGTTCATCCAGACCATCCTCAACCTGATCCCGTCGAACATCTTTGCGGCCATGGCCCGCGGCGAGATGCTGCCGATCATCTTCTTCTCCGTGTTGTTCGGTCTCGGTCTGTCGAGCCTGCAATCGGACCTGCGTGAACCGCTGGTGAAGATGTTCCAGGGCGTGTCGGAAAGCATGTTCAAAGTCACCCACATGATCATGAACTACGCCCCGATCGGCGTGTTCGCACTGATCGCGGTGACCGTGGCCAACTTCGGTTTCGCCTCTCTGCTGCCACTGGCCAAACTGGTTGTCCTGGTTTACTTCGCCGTCGCCTTCTTCGCCTTTGTGGTGCTGGGACTGATCGCTCGCCTGTTCGGTTTCTCGGTGATCAAGCTGATGCGCATCTTCAAGGATGAGCTGGTACTGGCCTACTCCACTGCCAGTTCCGAAACCGTGCTGCCGCGCGTGATCGAGAAGATGGAAGCCTACGGCGCGCCGAAAGCCATTTGCAGTTTCGTGGTGCCGACCGGCTACTCGTTCAACCTCGACGGTTCGACCCTGTACCAGAGCATCGCGGCAATCTTCATTGCCCAGCTCTACGGCATCGACCTGTCGATCAGCCAACAGTTGCTGCTGGTGCTGACACTGATGGTCACCTCCAAAGGCATCGCCGGCGTACCGGGCGTGTCCTTCGTGGTGCTGCTAGCCACCTTGGGCAGCGTCGGTATTCCACTGGAAGGCCTGGCGTTCATCGCCGGTGTCGACCGCATCATGGACATGGCCCGTACCGCGCTGAACGTGATCGGCAACGCCCTCGCCGTGCTGGTCATCGCACGTTGGGAAGGCATGTACGACGACGCCAAGGGCCAGCGCTACTGGAACTCCCTGCCGCATTGGCGCAGCAAGGAAAAGCTGCCGGTTGGCGAAATTTCCAGCAACTGATGCAAAAACCTGTAGGAGCATGGCTTGCCAGCGAAGAACGATAACGCCGTGTAACTGAAACACCGCAGTGTCCCATTCGCGGGCAAGCCTCGCTCCTACAGTACGAGGTAGCATGCACATTACGTGTATGACGCAATCTCGCAAACAAACCCCGGAGAAATCCGGGGTTTGTCGTTTCTGTCTACGCCGCTATCATTCGCCGCATCTTCCGGGGGATTTGACTGATGCTTAATGGCCTGTGGCTTGGCTTCTTCATCGTGGCTGCCGTTTCGGCGCTGGCGCAATGGCTGATCGGCGGTAACGCCGGGATCTTCGCGGCGATGGTGGAAAGCATTTTCGCCATGGCGAAATTGTCGGTCGAGGTCATGGTCCTGTTGTTCGGCACCCTCACTCTCTGGCTGGGCTTTCTGCGAATTGCCGAGAAGGCCGGCATCGTCGAATGGCTGGCCAAGGCGCTGGGCCCGCTATTCCTGCGCCTGATGCCGGAAGTGCCGGCCGGTCACCCGGCCATCGGCCTGATCACGCTGAACTTCGCCGCCAACGGCCTGGGGCTGGACAACGCCGCCACGCCGATCGGCCTCAAAGCCATGAAGGCGCTGCAGGAGCTAAACCCCAGCGACACCATCGCCAGCAACGCGCAGATCCTCTTTCTGGTACTCAACGCCTCGTCCCTGACCCTGCTGCCGGTGACCATCTTCATGTACCGCGCCCAGCAAGGTGCGCCCGATCCAACCCTCGTATTCCTTCCGATCCTGCTGGCGACCAGTTGCTCGACCCTGGTCGGTCTGTTGTCGGTGGCGGTCATGCAGCGTCTGCGCCTCTGGGACCCGGTGGTGCTGGCATACATGATTCCCGGTGCCTTGGTCCTCGGTGGCTTCATGGCATTACTGGCGACGCTCTCGGCGACCGCTCTGGCGAGCCTGTCATCGATCCTCGGCAACGTGACGCTGTTCGGGCTGATCATGCTGTTTCTGGTGATCGGCGCATTACGCAAAGTGAAGGTCTACGAGGCGTTCATCGAAGGCGCCAAAGAAGGCTTCGACGTGGCCAAGAACCTGCTGCCGTATCTGGTGGCGATGCTCTGTGCCGTGGGCGTGCTGCGGGCATCCGGGGCGCTGGATTTCGGTCTGGACGGGATTCGTCATCTGGTGGAATGGGCCGGTTGGGACACCCGCTTCGTCGACGCGCTGCCGACGGCCATGGTCAAACCTTTCTCCGGCAGCGCCGCGCGGGCAATGCTGATCGAAACCATGAAAACCTCTGGAGTCGACAGCTTCCCGGCGCTGGTGGCGGCGACGATTCAGGGCAGTACTGAAACAACCTTTTATGTACTGGCGGTGTACTTCGGCGCGGTGGGCATTCAGCGCGCTCGGCATGCGGTGGGGTGTGCGTTGCTGGCGGAATTGGCGGGGGTGCTTGGCGCGATCGGAGTGTGCTACTGGTTCTTCGGCTAACCGAAAACCCTGTGGGAGCGGGCTTGCTCGCGAAGAGGCCGATACATTCAACATCCCTGTTGACTGACACACCGCCTTCGCGAGCAAGCCCGCTTCCACATCAGATGTGTGTCCGACCTTTATGGTCTTATAGCTCGGGTCGCGTGAGCGTGAGCCGTATTACTTTTCTTTGACGGGTGTGCTGTCCATGACCTTGAAGCGCAGCACGCCAATCAACTGACCGTCCTCCGTCAGCACCCGGACCTGCCATTTGCCTGCGGGGTTGCCGGGGAAGTTCTGCTTATGGGTCCAGGCGCGGTAGCCTTCCTTGCGCCCTCCATTGATATCCAGAGGGATACGGTCGACTTCTTTACCGTTGAATATCCAGACGTGATAAATCCGTTCGGCCAGACCTCGCGGAGCATTGATCGCAGTGTACGCATACAGCCCACCTCCGCGAATCTGCTCGGCGCTGACTTCTTCCAGGCTCTTGCCGGGGGTGCGGTCTTGCATTTGGGTGCTGATCGCCACATCGGTCATCCACAGGGTCGCCGGTGGAACCCAGGAGCGCAGCACCCAACCGGCGGCGCCGATGCCGACAGTGATGCTGAGGATCGCCAACGCATTGCGCACGGTGCGAATCGGGAAGATCGAGGCCAGGCTCGGAAACGACAGCAACATGGCAATGCCCAGCGCCAGCTTGAAGCTCTGGGCGGTGGTCAGGTGCAAAATGACGGGCAGGGCGGTCAGCAGGGCCGCGAACAGGGTCAGGGTGTGCAGCGCCAGGAACGCCCAGCGGCGCGGTGCCAGCCATTTGTAGTAGAGCGGATCGATGATCGAAATCAGCGCCGCCATGCTCAGTAATCCGGTGAAGAACAACTGGCCGCTGTTCCAGGTGGTGGTGATTAAAAAGAATGGCAGGACGAAGAACAGGCTTTCCTGATGGATCATCTGCGTCGCATAACGCAGTAGTGGCTGGGGTATTTCGCGCTTGAACACCCTGGCGAACAGCTTGGTGAGGCTGTTCTCCAGCATCAGCCAGACCCAGCTGACCAGCATGATGGTGGTGATCCACGTCGCCAGACCTTGTTGGCGATCCACCAGCATGAAGCTGCCGACCCCTGAAATGAAACCGCCAAGCGCAATGACCCCGGGATAGCGCTTCATCAATTCCAGGATGCGCTGTACGTACAGGGTCAGATTCGGCATTCGGCGATTCACAATAGTCGTGGGGAAAATCCTCGACAGGGTACCGCCCGAGGGGCCCCGTGGCGAGGCTTGCGGTCACTTTGATCGAACCCAAAACCCTGTGGCGAGGGAGCTTGCTCCCGCTCGGCTGCGCAGCAGTCGCAATATCGGTGAATGCGGTGTGTCTGATAAACCGGGGGTGCCGTTTTTCAGGGCCGCTTCGCGGCCCAACGGGAGCAAGCTCCCTCGCCACAGGGATTGGCTATCGTCTGCGATGGACGCGCCAAGCCAATAACCCGAGCACCATCAGTCCAAATCCCCCGACAATCGCCCACATCACCTGGTCATAACTCATCAGCGGCTTCTCGATCCGCAGATACCCCGGTTGCAGCAACAATTCGCGCATCGCCTTGTTCGCCTCGGCCAGTGTTACGTCTTGCAGTGCCTTGGCCGGGTTGACGAAATGGCCATCCTCGTAGTCGCCAAGAGCGCTCCAGTAATAGTCCGCCAGGGCGCTGTTGCCTTGCACGGCCCAGGCCTGGCGAGCGATGGCGGCTTGCTTGAGACGGGCGAAGGTGGCGGCATCGAGGCCGTTCTTGAGCAGATCGGCTTTAAGCTCATCCAGCACCTGTTCCGCTGCCAGCACATCGTCGCGATCAAGGTCGGCGTTCAGGCTCATGAAGCCCACCCCGCCAAATACCTCGCGCTCGGCCGAGGGACCGTAGGACAACCCATGGGCCAGGCGCAATTGGCGATAGAGCGCCCAGTCCAGATAGTCCTTGAGCAAGTCGAAGGTTTCGTCGTGCTGGTCTTCCAGCACCGGTTCCGGCACCAGCCAATGCAATTTGGCACCGCCACCGACGAAACCGTTACTCAAATTGCGCTCATGGGCCGCGCTGGCCTGAATGTCTGGCAGCGGCAGGTGAGCGCTAGGCTCAACCGCTTCGAGCGCGCCATAGGCCCGTTCCAGATAGGCCGGCAGCAAGCGGTCGAGGTCGCCGACCACGATCAGGGTCATGTTGTTGGGCGCGTACCAAGCCTTGCGCACCTTCTCCAATTGCTCGCGGGTCAGGTGATCGACTTGCGCGCGCTCGGGGCATTTGAGGCCCAGTTCCACCGCCAACTGATTACTCGCGGTGTGCCCCAGATCCTGGCGATCCAGCCAGCGTTGCAGGTGCGAGTAATGACCACCGTCTTCGCGCTCGACCACTTGCTTGGCGACGTTGATGGCATTGTCGTCGATACGGGTCTGGGTCAGCAGCGCCAACAGCAGGTCGAGGACCTTGCGCTGGTTTTTCGCCGGGGTTTCGATGACGAAAGTCGTGTCGGCATTGCTGGTGTAGGCATTCCATTCACCGCCCAGGGCCTGCATGCGTTCTTCCAGGCCGCCTTCGCCGGTGGCGTCGATGCCGCTGAACAGCAAGTGTTCGAGCAGATGCGGCAGCTCCTTGTCGGCGCAGCTGAAATCATCCAGGCCTACGCCAACCACCAACCGGATCGCCACATGCCCGCGCTCGGTGCCCGGTTTGAGGACCAATTGCAGGCCATTGCGCAACGTGTAGCCCTCGACCTGGAAGCGATCCAGGGCAATTGAAGGCAGTGAACCAAGCAACAGACAAGCGAACAGCAGACAACGCATAACGAATTTCCGTACGACCAGCGTAAGTTCAACAGACTTCAAGCAACTGTGGACGTTCAGGGTGAATGAGTGATGTCAGTCAAATCGTCGACCGCCAGAGCGCCGGTGTCCGAAGTGCCCAACACTGCATAGGCGCTGCTGCAGAACAGCGAGTTCAAGCGTCTCATGTCAGCAATCAGTTCCAGATGCAGCGAACTGGTCTCGATACTTTGCACGATCTTACGGTTTAAACGGCTGACATGAGCGTGGGCCAGGCGGCGTTCCTGTGCGCGAAAGCGACGTTTCTCACGCAGTAACTGGCGAGCACTTTCCGGGTCGGCACTGAGAAATACCGACAACCCCAGACGCAGGTTGGCAATCAGCTGACTGTGCAGCCCCGCCAACTCCTCCAGGCCCACCTCGGAAAAAGACCGGCGTTGCGAGGTTTTCTGCTGCTGAACCTTGCGCAGCATACGTTCGATCAGATCGCTGGAGAGTTTCAGGTTGATCGCCAGCTCTATGGTTTCCGCCCAGCGCCGGCTGTCCTGTTCGCTGAGGTCTTCGCGGGGCATTTGCGCCAGATAGAGTTTGATGGCGCTGTAGAGCGCTTCGACATCATCGGTCAGGCGACGAATTTCCTGGGTGACGGCGGTCTGTTTGCCGCGCAGCACGTCGAGCATGGCTTCGAGCATGCTGTCGACCAGATCGCCGATGCGCAGGGTTTCCCGGGCAGCATTGGCCAGCGCCAGACTCGGGGTGACCAATGCCGTCGGGTCAAGATGCCGTGGTTTGGCCGTGCCATTGATGTCCGGCCGCTCTGGCAGCAACCACGCACAGAGCTTGGCCATCGGCCCGACACTGGGCAACAGGATCAGGCAACGCACGGTGTTGTAGAGCAGGTGGAACCCGATGACCATTTCCTGAGGGCTGAAGTCGAGGCTGTCGATCCAGTGCGCCAGCGGATCGAGTACCGGAATGATCAGCAGCAGGCCAATCAGTTTGTACAGCAGACTGCCGAGCGCCACCTGACGGCCGGCCGCGTTCTGCATGCTGGTGCTGAGGAAAGCCAGAATGCCGCTGCCGATGTTGGCGCCGATCACCAGGCCGATGGCCACTGGCAGACTGATCACGCTGGCACCGGCGAGGGTCGCGGTCAGCAAAACGGCGGCCAGGCTGGAGTAGGAAATCATCGCGAACAGCGCGCCGACCAAGGCATCGAGCAGGATGTCGCCGGTCAGGGAGGCGAAGATGACCTTCACCCCTTGCGCCTGAGTGATCGGCGCGGCGGCCTCGACGATCAGTTGCAGCGCCAGAATGATCAGCCCCAGACCGATACCGACCCGGCCCATCTGCCCGACCCGGGTCTGCTTGCGCGACAGAAAGAAAATCACCCCGAGGAAAATCAGCAGCGGCGACAGCCACGACAAGTCGAGGGTCAGTACCCGCGCCATCAGCGCGGTACCCACGTCGGCGCCGAGCATGGTCGCCAGGGCCGGCGTCAGCGCCATCAGGCCCTGACCGACAAATGAGGTCACGAGCATGGCGGTGGCATTGCTGCTCTGGACCATGGCGGTCACCATGATCCCGGCGACAAACGCCAGCCAGCGCCTGGACATGTTATGAGCAATCACGTGGCGCAAGTTGGAGCCATAAACCCGCAGGATGCCGGTTCGGACGATGTGCGTGCCCCAGATCAAAAGGGCCACGGCCGATAACAAATTGAGCAGGGTGAGCATACAGGCCCCCTGTGGTGGTAGCGCCCCAGTGGGGCAAGTCGACGGTGCCGCGCGTTTTTCTACGTTCTGTACATAAGCTGTAGTTGGCTAACGGTCTGGACGCCAGCATCGCATAGCTAAAGAGGCGATTGAAACAAAACTGTCATGAAAACAGTTTGCTGTAGAGGAGAGAAAGGGGGCGTACAGATAGCACATTGAGCAAACAAATGTGGGAGCTAGCCTGCCCTGTAGGAGCGAGGCTTGCCCGCGAAGGCGGTGTGTCAGTTAACAACAATGTCGACTGACACACCGCCTTCGCGGGCAAGCCTCGCTCCTACAGGGCAGGCTAGCTCCCACACAGAGTCGGGTTACTGCCCCGGAACATCCTTACGCAGTTTCACCGGCTCCTGCTGTTTGCGCTTTCTCGCCATGGCGGTGCGCATCTTGATGTTGATCGCTTCCACCGCCAGCGAGAACGCCATGGCGAAGTAGACGTAGCCTTTTGGCAAGTGCACGTCGAGCGATTCGGCAATCAGTACGGTACCCACCAGCAACAGGAACGACAGCGCCAGCATCTTCAGCGACGGGTGCTTGTCGATGAACGCGCTAATGGTGCCCGAGGCCGCCATCATCACCAGTACGGCAACAACGATCGCCGCGACCATCACCGGTACGTGGGACACCATGCCCACCGCGGTGATTACCGAGTCCAGCGAGAACACGATGTCGATGATCGCGATCTGGATGATGGTGTACAGGAAGTTGCCGCCCTTGCCCGAAGGTTCGTCGCCGCCTTCATCTTCGCCTTCCAGCGCGTGGTACATCTCTTGCGAGCTCTTCCACAACAAGAACAGACCACCGAAGAACAGGATCAGGTCTCGCCCGGAAATACCCTGGCCAAACACTTCGAACAGGTCTGCGGTGAGGCGCATGACCCAGGTGATCGACAGCAGCAACAGGATCCGCGTGATCATGGCCAGCGCCAGGCCGAAAATCCGGGTGCGCGCCTGCATGTGCTTGGGCATGCGGCTGACCAGGATCGAAATCATGATGATGTTGTCGATGCCCAGGACGATCTCCAGGGCAGTCAGGGTGAAGAAGGCAACCCAGATTTCAGGGTTGGTCAGCCATTCCATGTGTATTCCTTTGAGCGAGTGTTTAAACCACAAAGGGCCCAGGCTTCAAACAACAAAGCCTGGACCCGTCATGGTGAGTCTTGGGCTTATAGAGTGCTGAACAGCGGAAAAATCCCCATCAGCAATGCAGCGACCAGTATGCACAGGCAAACCAGCACTGCCCACTTCAAGGTGAACCGCTGATGATCACCGAATTCGATACCGGCCAGGGCCACCAACAGGTAAGTCGATGGTACCAGCGGGCTCAGCAAGTGGACGGGCTGACCGACGATCGAGGCACGTGCCATTTCCACCGCGGTTATACCGTAATGACTGGCGGCTTCGGCAAGTACCGGTAACACGCCGTAATAAAAAGCATCGTTCGACATGAAGAATGTGAACGGCATGCTCACCAGCGCGGTGATCACGGCCAGGTACGGCCCGAGGAAATCCGGGATAACCGCCAGCAGGCTTTTCGACATGGCGTCGACCATGCCGGTGCCCGTCAGGATACCGGTGAAGATACCCGCGGCAAAGATCAACCCGACCACCGCCAGTACGCTACCGGCGTGGGCCGCAACGCGGTCCTTCTGCTGTTGCAGGCACGGGTAGTTGACGATCATCGCAATACTGAACGCCACCATGAACAGTACCGGCAGCGGCAACAAGCCGGCGATCAAGGTACCCATCAGCGCCAGGGTCAGCGCGCCGTTGAACCAGATCAACTTCGGACGACGAGCATCCGGGAACTGCGAAACGCTGATTTCGCTGTGATCGATTTCATCACCGACCAGGTGCAGTTCACCCAGACGCGCACGCTCGCGTTTACCGTAGAAGTAGGCAATCGCCAGGATAGCCACCACGCCGGCCAGCATCGCCGGAATCATTGGCACAAAGATGTCGGACGGGTCTACATGCAACGCACTGGCCGCACGGGCGGTCGGGCCACCCCATGGGGTCATGTTCATCACGCCACCGGCGAGGATGATCAGACCGGCCATGATCCGCGGGCTCATGCCGATGCGGCTGTAGAGCGGCAGCATGGCGGCCACGCAGATCATATAAGTGGTCGCGCCGTCACCATCAAGGGAAACGACGAGCGCCAGAACGGCGGTGCCGACCGAAACTTTCAACGGGTCGCCCTTGACCAGTTTGAGGATCTTGCGCACGGCCGGGTCGAACAGACCGGAGTCGATCATCAGGGCGAAGTAGAGAATGGCGAACATCAGCATCACGCCGGTCGGCGCGAGCTTGGTGATGCCTTCAAGCATCATCGGACCGATCTTCGGCGAGAAACCGCCGAACAGGGCGAAGATAATCGGGATGATGATCAGAGCGATCAGCGCGGACAGGCGCTTGGTCATGATCAGGAACATGAACGTGATGACCATGGCGAAGCCAAGGAAAGTCAGCATAGGAATACTCCAGGCGTAGCGCGGCTAGGGAATGGCGAACCGGATGGGGTCAGCGCAGAACGGGAAGCACGAGACGTACGGGCGGAGTGACAGCGAAGAGGCGGGTAGTAGCGGACATCAGAATCACCATTGTTGTTGTTTAATGGACCGGGCGGGCGATAAAACACTCGCATTGGCCAACCGGTCTGTTGCCGGCAGTGAGGGCGATCCTAATCGGGGAAGCTTTCAGCCAGCTTTCGCTGGTGAAAGCATTGACCGAATGTGCAACCGGTCGTCGGGCCGGGTTTAGAGTCCGTAAACACGGGGTCAGGAGAAAAAACATGGGCGAACTTCACACCGGCGGCTGCCACTGCGGACAAATGCGTTATCAATTCAGCGGGCCATTGCACGATATTGCTCACTGCCATTGCTCGATTTGCCGGCGAGTCAGCGGCGGGATCGTGACCACTTGGATCACCGTGCCCGCCTCAGCATTTGAATGGATGGCGGGTACGCCGTCCCGGTACGAGTCTTCGTCCACCTGTGTGCGGTATTTCTGCGGCAACTGTGGGGCGCAACTGGCGCTGGTGACGAAGCTCAGCCCCGAGAGCATCGACGTGACCATCGCCACCCTTGACCATCCCGAGCAGGCTCCGGCCGAGCGACATATCTGGACTGACAGTCGTTTGCCCTGGCTGCATCTGGACGAGCACTTGCCCGGCGAGGCCCAAGAGCAACTCTGATCAGAAAATAGACAGGTTCAGCGGCCGGATCGCGCCCATCCAGATCGCGTGTTCGGTGTGGTCGAGCAGATCGTCGCCCGTGTCCGGGTGCAGGAACACCACCAAACCCTTGCGGTTGAGCGCCAGCCACGGCAACACCTCGCCAATGTATTGCGGCTCGAAAGCCAATTGGCAGCTCCAGTCCGGGTGCGGGCCGACCGGGCGTTCGTGCACGCGCCCCATCTTCAGTGGAAACAATTGCGCTGCCTGCTCACACAAGGCCCGTGCCTGTGGCAGGGTGCTGGCATCGAAGTAGACATGGGCGTGGTAACCCTTGATCTGTTTCATCTCAAACCCCTCTAAAACTACTTGTCGAACCCACCCCGCTTCCCGCAGGTCACACGCTATATAGGCAGCAAGTACGGAGCACATCCATGAAAAATGCCGAAACCCCGGTGGTGAAGGTAGTGCTTTATGGTGCCATGAGTAGCTTGGGCAGCGCGCTGATGGCTGAAATGCTACGGCGCCAGCATGAAGTGATCGCGATTCTCGATGACCTGAACGCGCTCGCGCCGCGCCCGGGTTTACGCACCAAGGCTGGTGACCTGTTCGATGCCAAGCGGGTCAAGCAGAGCGTGGCCGGCTGTTCGGCGGTAATCTGCCTGCTCGATGCGCCAGGGTTGCCGATGAACAGTGAACACATCGAAAAATCCATCGTGCCCGGCCCAGTCGAGGAGGTGCTGGCGGTGGATGCACTGATCGACGGCATGCAGGCCGCAGGCATTTCCCGGCTGTTTGTGGTGGGCGATTTCGAGGTGCTGGACGACCCGGAAATCGAAGACCCGCTGCAACGCCACGCCGCCGAAGAAATCCGCGAGTCTCTGCAAAGCAGCTCGTTGCACTGGACCTTGGTGAATGCACCTCGGCGCGTGCCCGGGCTGACCATCGAGCATTTCAGTCACGTCAGCAGTAGCCTGGAGCCTGGCCTGGCCACAGCGCTGGAACGGCTGAACAGGGTAGCCGTAGGGATTGCCGATGAGCTGCACCTGAACCTGCATGTTGGTGAACATGTAAGTTTTGTTGGGACTTCGGAATCGTAGAAGATCGCAGCCTTTGGCAGCTCCTATGCACCTGTGGGCGCTGCCGAAGGCTGCGATCTTTTCGCACTCACACCGCAATCGAAGGTAAAGGAAGACCATTGAGCGATTGCGCACTGCTGGCCTGTTCCGCCATCAACCAATCCACAAACAGCTGAATCAACGCCCCACGCCGTTTGCGTTGGGGCAGGACCACGTAATACCCCAGCCTGGAAATCACCGTGTCGGCAATCGGGCGACACAACAGACCTTGCGCCAGCAAGTTATCCACAAGGTGCCGCCAACCGATCGCAACGCCCTGGCCGCCAATCGCCGCCTGAATCAGCAAGGTGTAATTGTCGAAGCGCAGTTGCCCCGGAGCCGGGGCCGATGTGATCCCCAGCTCGCGAAACACGCCGCTCCAGTCGAACCAGTTACTGCTGTGTTCGCCTCGCAGGTGCAACAACGGAAACTCCAGCAATGACTGGGCCGGCAAGGGTAGGGCGCGGTCCTTCAATAGCAGCGGGCTGCACACCGGAAACACCTCTTCGCTGAACAGCCAATGACTCTCGCCTTGCTTGAACCGGCCATCGCCGAACAGCACCGCCACATCGATATCGGTTCGCAGCATGTTGTGGCTGCGTTCGCTGGTGACCAGGCTGACGTCCACTTGAGGGTTAGCGGTATGGAAGCGGTGCAGACGCGGCATCAGCCAGTACGCGGCGAAGGCAAAGTCGGTGGCTACCTGCAACACTTCGTGCTGTTGTTGTGCGCTGATTGCGCTCAATCCCGCGTCGATGTTCTGCAAACCGAGCTGAACTTGCTCGAACAGAATGGTCCCGGCCTCAGTCAGTTCAATGCCGCGATAGATACGGTCGAACAACCGTGTAGCGAGCTGTTCTTCCAATCGTTTGATCTGCTGACTGATGGCCGGTTGCGTGGTGCCGAGCTCCACCGCGGCGGCGGTGAAACTGCGTTGCCGGGCTGCGGCTTCAAAGGCACGCAGCAGGTCCAGGGACAAATCACCGAGGGCGTCATACATAAGCTGTGCTTATCCTAGTCATTGCCTGGCATGGGCTTTACCACAAAGATTATGGACTCCATGCTCGATCACAGCACTCTCGCATAAATATCCACTATGGAATGCCGCGATCACATGAAGCGCAAAAATATTCTTTTCATCATGGCCGATCAAATGGCCGCGCCAATGTTGCCGTTCTACGGCCCTTCGCCTATCAAACTGCCGAATCTCAGCCGCCTCGCCGCCGAAGGCGTGGTGTTCGACGCCGCTTATTGCAATAGCCCTCTTTGCGCGCCGTCGCGTTTCACCCTGGTCAGTGGCCAGTTACCGAGCAAGATCGGCGCTTACGACAACGCGGCCGATTTCCCCGCCGATGTTCCGACCTATGCCCATTACCTGCGGCGCCTTGGTTATCGCACCGCGCTGTCGGGCAAGATGCATTTCTGCGGCCCGGACCAGTTGCACGGCTACGAAGAACGCCTGACCAGCGACATCTACCCGGCCGACTATGGTTGGGCGGTGAACTGGGACGAGCCGGACGTGCGTCCGACCTGGTACCACAACATGTCGTCGGTACTGCAAGCCGGCCCATGCGTGCGCACCAATCAGCTGGATTTCGACGAAGAGGTGGTATTCAAGGCCCAGCAATACCTGTTCGATCACATCCGCGAAGATGGCGATCAGCCGTTTTGCCTGACCGTGTCGATGACTCACCCACACGACCCGTACACAATTCCCAAGGCTTTCTGGGATATGTACGACGACGCCGACATCCCTTTGCCCGAAACACCTGCACAGGATCAACTTGATCCTCACTCCCAGCGTTTGCTCAAAGTCTATGACCTGTGGGACAAGCCGCTGCCTGTGGATAAGATTCGCGACGCGCGCCGCGCCTACTTCGGTGCGTGCAGCTATATTGACAGCAATGTCGGCAAACTTCTGCAAACACTCGAGGAAACCGGGCTTATCGATGACACCATTATCGTGTTCTCCGGTGACCACGGCGACATGCTCGGCGAGCGCGGCCTCTGGTACAAAATGCACTGGTACGAAATGGCTGCCCGTGTACCGCTGTTGATCAGTGCACCAGGGCAATTCGGGGCTGGGCGGGTCAGCGCGGCGGTGTCCACTGCCGACCTGCTGCCGACCTTTGTCGAACTGGCCGGTGGCTCACTGGAGCCGGGGCTGCCGCTGGACGGCCGCTCGCTGGTTTCGCATCTGCAAGGGCAGGGCGGTCACGACGAAGTGTTTGGTGAGTACATGGCCGAAGGCACCATCAGCCCATTGATGATGATTCGCCGCGGCGCTTACAAATTCATCTACAGCGAAGATGACCCTTGCCTACTCTTCGATGTACATAACGACCCGAAGGAACAGGAAGAACTTAGCCAATCGCCGCAATATCGGCAGCTTTTCGAAGAGTTTCTCGCCGAAGCGCGGGCCAAATGGGATATCCCGGCGATCCACCAACAGGTGCTCGCCAGTCAGCGGCGCCGACGTTTCGTCGCCGACGCCCTGACCATCGGCAAGCTGAAGAGCTGGGATCACCAGCCGCTGGTAGACGCCAGTCAGCAATACATGCGTAACCACATCGACCTCGACGATCTGGAACGTAAAGCACGTTATCCACAACCCTGCCAAAACCAATAACGTTAAGGGGAAGTCCATGCAAAGGTTATCCACAGTACTGACGGTCGGGCTTCTGGCTCTGGGCAGTGCCTCGGCCTACGCCGAGCAAAGCTGCGAGACGGTGAAAATGGCCGACCCTGGCTGGAGCGACATCGCTGCAACCAACGCCATCACCGGTTTTCTGCTGGACGGCATGGGCTACAAGGCCAAGGTCGACACGCTGGCGGTGCCAATCACCTTCGGCGGTCTGAAGGATGGCCAGGTGGACGTGTTTTTGGGTAACTGGATGCCGGCGCAGCAGGGCTTCTACGACAAGTTCGTGGCCAATGGCGACGTTACTCAACTGGCGAAAAACCTCGACGGCACCGAGTTCACGCTGGCGGTTCCGGATTACGTGTGGGACGCGGGTGTGCATAACTTTAATGACTTGAACAAGTTCGCCGACAAGTTTGACAAGAAGATCTATGGCATCGGCTCCGGCGCCCCGGCGAACATTTCGCTGCAAGAGATCATCAAGAAGAACGACTTCAATATGGGTCAGTGGAAACTGGTCGAATCCAGCGAGCAGGCGATGCTGGCCGAAGTGTCTCGGGCGGTGAAGAAACAGAAGTTCGTGACCTTCCTCGGCTGGACGCCTCACCCGATGAACGTGCAGTTGAAAATGCATTACCTGAAGGGTGGCGAGAAATACTTCGGTGACACCGGCAGCGTTTATACACTGACCCGCAAAGGTTATGCACAGGCCTGCCCGAACGTCGGCAAACTGCTCACCAACCTGAGTTTTACCCAAGAAATGGAGAACAGCATCATGGCCGAGGTGGTGAACAAAAAGGTCAGCAACGCCGAGGCGGCCAAGGCGTGGATCAAGGCTAATCCGGCGGTGCTGGATAAGTGGCTGGACGGTGTGAAGACCGTGGACGGAAAGGATGCGTTGCCGGCGGTGAAAGCGAAGCTGTAACTCCCTGCGCTGATCGTTCCCACGCTCCGCGTGGGAATGCATCCCGTGACGCTCCGCGTCACATTCAGAAGCGGACGCGGAGCGTCCATGGCGGCATTCCCACGCGGAGCGTGGGAACGATCAGCGATCGGTGTCTCGTCCTGCTACCCTTGCGCAAAACCCCACCCGAGAGGACCCATGGCCTTCCCCAGCCGCCATTCACTCTTTCCCTTCCTGACCTGGTTGCCCCGGCAAACCCGCGCCAGCGTCGGCCGTGACCTGATTGTCGGCCTGAGCGGCGCGATTCTCGCGTTGCCGCAATCCATTGCCTACGCGCTGATTGCCGGTCTCCCACCGGAATACGGCTTGTACGCCGCGATTATCCCGGTGCTGATCGCCTGCCTCTGGGGTTCGTCGTGGCATTTGATCTGCGGTCCTACGGCGGCCATTTCCATCGTCCTGTACGCCAGCGTCAGTCCTCTGGCCGTCCCCGCGTCGCAGGACTACGTCTCGCTGATCCTGCTTCTGACACTCCTGGCGGGCATTTTCCAGTGGCTGCTGGGTTTGCTGCGTTTCGGCGCCTTGGTGAATTTCGTCTCTCACTCGGTGGTGCTGGGCTTCACCCTCGGCGCAGCGGTGGTGATTGCCATTGGGCAACTGCCGAACTTGCTTGGGCTGGATGTGCTCAACCAGGCCACGGCGCTGAACAGCCTGCTGCTGTTGTTCAGTCATCTCAGTGAGGTGGACAAACCCTCGCTGGTACTGGGTCTGGCCACGGTCGGGGTGGGCATCGCGCTGAAACTGCTGGTGCCGCGCTGGCCGACGTTGTTGATCGCTCTGGCCCTGAGCGGATTGCTAGTGTGGCTGTGGCCAGCGATGTTCGGCCATGTGCAGTTGGTGAGCGCCTTTGTCGGGCGGCTGCCGCCCTTCAGCCCGTTGCCGCTGGATCTGGATCTGGTGTTGCGCCTGCTGCCCAGCGCGGTGGCGGTCGGCATGCTCGGGCTGGTGACGAGCCTGTCGATTGCCCGCTCCTTGTCGGTGCGTTCGCAACAGCTGCTCGACGCCAATCAAGAAGTCCGCGCCCAGGGTTTTTCGAACATGGTCGGTGCGTTTTTTTCCGGCTCGCTGTCAGCCGGTTCCTTCACCCGCTCGGCCCTGAGCTATGACGCCGGTGCCTGCTCACCGTTGGCGGGAGTCTTTTCCGCGATGTGGGTGGCCTTATTCGCTATCTTCGGTGCGGTATTGATCGCGCACATTCCGATCCCGGCCATGGCCGGCAGCATTTTGTTGATCGCTTGGGGATTGGTGGACCATCGCGGCATTCGCGCGTTGTTGCGGGTAAGCCGTGCCGAGTTTCTGGTCATGGCGCTGACCTGTGTTGCGACGCTGTTGCTGGAGTTGCAAACAGCGATCTACGCCGGAGTGCTGGCTTCGCTGTTCTTCTACCTCAAACGCACCTCGCAACCTCGGGTGCAGCATTGGCGTGAGGGCGACGAGGACATTCTGCGAGTCGGCGGTTCGATCTTTTTCGGCGCCAGCCATTACCTGCAAGTGCGATTGCAACGGATGCACGGCGCGCGGGTCGTGATCGAGGCGCAGCAGATCAACTTCATCGACTATTCGGGCGTGGAAATGCTGCACCAGGAAGCGCGACGGCTGCTGCGCCAGGATCGCAGCCTGACCCTGCGGCGGGCGCGGCCGCAGGTGGTGGAGGAGTTGAGGAAGCTCGAAGGGGCGGAGAAATGCCCGATCCGCTTCGAAGATTGAAACACCCAACCCTGGAATAAACACCGACCACTGTGGCGAGGGAGCTTGCTCCCGCTCGGGTGCGAAGCGCCCGCAGATTTTAGGGTCGCTTCGCAACCCAACGGGAGCAAGCTCCCTCGCCACAGAGAACTAAGCGGCGAGCTGGCGTCGGAGCTCGGCCAGCACCGGCGCCGTATCCGGGCGCACACCGCGCCACAGGTAAAAAGCTTCCGCCGCCTGCTCGGCCAACATCCCCAAGCCATCCATCGCCACCGCCGCGCCGTGCTCGCTGGCCCAGCGGCAGAAGGAGGTCGGGTCCTTGCCGTACATCATGTCGTAGCAAACCGTCTTGCCCGGCTCGATCAAGCTGCTGGCAATCGGCGGTACATCGCCTGACAGGCTCGCCGACGTAGCGTTGATGATCAGGTCCACCGGCTCCTGCAACCAATCGAAACCACTGGCCGATACCGGCCCCAGGTCCGCGAACAATTCGGCCAGCAATTCGGCCTTTTCCACCGTGCGGTTGGCGATGATCACTGACGCTGGTTGTTCCGCCAGCAACGGCTCCAGCGCCCCGCGCACCGCACCGCCGGCCCCGAGCAGCAGGATGCGTTTACCTGCAAGGCTGAAACCGGCATTGACCGTCAGGTCCCTTACCAGCCCGGCACCATCGGTGTTGTCGCCCAGCAAACTGCCATCGGCCAGTTTGCTCAGGGTATTCACTGCGCCGGCCCGCTGCGCCCGCTTGGTCAAGCTGTTCGCCAAACGATAAGCGTCTTCCTTGAACGGCACCGTCACATTCGCCCCACGCCCTTCACGGAAAAATGCCTGGGCACAGCCGGAAAAATCGTCGAGGGGCGCCAGCAAGGTGCTGTAGTCCAGTTTTTGCCCCGTCTGCTCGGCGAACAAACGGTGGATCAGTGGCGACTTGCTGTGGCCAATCGGATTACCGAATACGACGTAACGATCCATCTACATTCCTCAACCGTAGGAGCTGCCGAAGGCTGCGATCTTGACTGCAGCCCCGACGATGCAAAAACTCAAACCCTGGAATCAGGCCTTGGCCAACCAATCGCGGTCTTGCAGGAAGTACTCGGTCAGGCGCGCTTCTTCACTGCCCGGCTCGGCTTTCCAGTCGTAGGCCCAGCGCACTTGCGGTGGCAGCGACATCAGGATCGACTCGGTACGCCCGCCCGATTGCAGGCCGAATAGCGTGCCGCGGTCATAGACCAGGTTGAACTCGACGTAACGACCACGGCGAAACTCCTGGAATTCACGCTGTTTGGCCGTGAACGCATCGTTCTTGCGGCGCTGCACGATCGGCAGGTACGCATCGATGAACGCATCGCCGATGGCGCGCATGAAGGCGAAGCTGGTGTCGAAGTCCCACTCGTTCAAGTCATCAAAAAACAGGCCGCCGATGCCACGCGGCTCATGGCGATGCTTGATGTGGAAGTAACTGTCGCACCAGGCCTTGTAGCGCGGGTAGACGTCTGGCCCGAACGGCGCGCAGGCCTGTTCGGCGACGCGGTGCCAGTGCACGCAATCTTCTTCATTACCGTAATAAGGGGTCAGGTCGAAGCCGCCACCGAACCACCAGACCGGCTCTTCACCTTCTTTTTCAGCGATGAAAAAGCGCACGTTGGCGTGGGATGTCGGTACATGAGGGTTGTGCGGGTGAATCACCAAAGACACGCCCAAGGCTTCGAAGCCTCGGCCGGCCAGTTCTGGCCGATGAGCGCTGGCGGAGGGTGGGAGTCCGCTGCCAAAGACGTGGGAAAAGTTGACGCCGCCCTTTTCGATGACCGCGCCGTTTTCGATCACCCGGGTGCGACCGCCGCCACCGGCCGGCCGGGTCCAGGCGTCTTCGACGAAACGCGCGCCGCCGTCTTCAGCTTCCAGGGCAGCACATATGCGGTCTTGCAGGTCGAGCAGGTAGGCTTTTACGGCCTCGGTGCGGGTAGTCATGGCATCACCTTGAATCGGGCAAAGCTACGCGGCGCTGATACAGGCCGGCGGCAAATTGCTGCGTAGGATAACACTGCACCTTGTGCCGCCACAGTTGACGAAGATCAAGCTTGGGAGTTCGATAGGGCGCTTGGCGCTACAACTCTAGAAGCCAAGACCTAAGGAGAGTGCAGATGGCAAAGCGTATCCAGTTCCGCGCCCATGGCGGCCCCGAAGTACTCGAGCATGTCGATTACCAGCCCGCCGAACCCGGCCCGCTGCAGGTGCGCGTGACCAACAAGGCCATCGGCCTGAACTTCATTGACACCTATTACCGCGGTGGCCTTTATGCGCCACCTGCCTTGCCGTCGGGCCTGGGCGCTGAAGGCGCGGGTGTGGTCGAAGCAGTCGGCAGCGAAGTCACCCGCTTCAAGATCGGCGATCGCGTGGCGTACGGCAGTGGCCCATTGGGCGCTTATAGCGACGTTCATGTATTGCCGGAAGCCAATCTGGTACATCTGCCAGATGCCATCAGCTTCGAACAAGCCGCCGGCGTGATGCTCAAAGGCCTGACCGTGCAGTACCTGCTGCGTCAGACATATGAACTCAAGGGTGGCGAAACCATCCTGTTTCACGCAGCGGCGGGGGGCGTCGGTTCCCTGGCCTGCCAATGGGCCAAGGCCTTGGGCGTGAAGCTGATTGGCACGGTCAGTTCAGCAGAGAAAGCCACCCTGGCGAAAGCCAATGGTGCCTGGGCGACCATCGATTACAGCCATGAAAACGTCGCACAACGCGTGCTGGAATTGACTGACGGTAAAAAAGTGCCGGTGGTGTACGACGGCGTAGGCAAAGACACCTGGCTGACGTCGCTCGACAGCGTCGCGCCTCGAGGGCTGGTGGTGAGTTTCGGTAATGCTTCGGGCGCAGTAGACGGAGTGAACCTGGGAATTCTCGCGGCAAAGGGTTCGCTGTACGTGACCCGACCGACCCTGGCGACCTACGCCAACAACGCTGAAAACCTGCAAAGCATGGCCGATGAGTTGTTCGAGATGATCATCAGCGGCAAGCTTACGGTAGACATCAGCCAGCGCTATCCATTGGCTGAAGCGGCGAAAGCACAGACCGAATTATCGGCGCGGCGTACGACTGGCTCGACGATTCTATTGCCTTGACACCAGACTGTGGCGAGGGGGCTTGCCCCCGTTGGACTGCGTAGCAGTCCCCAACGTGATAATGCGGTCTGTCAGTTAGAACACAGCGCTCATTGGCGGGTGCTTCGCACCCGAACGGGGGCAAGCCCCCTCGCCACATTAATCTGGGCGCACCACGTGGCCGGTCGCCAGATCACGAATCACGCTCGGATTCTTGCGCCCACCCAGATTACCACCCAGCACCCAATCAACCTGCCCGCGGAAATACTGCTCCACGCGAATCCGCGTCCGCGCCGCCGGCCGCCCCTGAGGGTTGGCCGAGGTTGAAACCAACGGCCCGACCAACGCACACAAATCCCGCACCAATGGGTGATCGCTAACCCGCAACGCCACCGTTTCATGCACACCGGTAATCCACTGGGGCAACATATTTTGATGCGGCACCAGCCAGGTGTTCGGGCCTGGCCAGGTGCTGGCCATGCGATCCATCCACAATTCAGGGAAGTCTTCGAAGAGGAAGTCGAACTGGCGGATATTGTCGGCCACCAGAATCAAGCCTTTATCCACAGACCGCCCCTTGATCAGCAGCAGACGATCCACTGCCTCTTCGTCCCACGGGTTGCAACCCAGGCCCCAGACAGCTTCGGTTGGATAGGCAATGACCGCCCCGGCGCGAACTTCTCGTGCGGCTTGTTGCACACGCCAACTGTTGACCATGAAAGATTCTCCGGAATAAGGCTCTGCGCAGTTTACCGATCTTGCTTATAAAACCTAGTTTACCCGCGCAAACCATCGGCCGCTTTCGCAGACTGCCCTGCCGTCCATTTCCAGTTCCGTCAGCGCTGCCAGCACTTTTGACAACGCCCAGCCACTGGTGACCGCCAAAGCTTCACTGGTGTGGGGCGCGGCATGGAGCAATATGAGCAGCGGGTGAGTTTCCGTCGGTGTGTCTGTGGATAACGGCAGCCGTTGCCAGCCGCGCAAGGCTTCGAGGATGTGCTCGATGGTTTCCACCAGCACCGCACCGTCGCGGATCAGCTGATGACAACCCTTTGCCCCAGGGTGATGGATCGACCCTGGAATCGCATACACCTCACGCCCCTGTTCCGCCGCCAGCCTCGCGGTGATCAACGAACCACTGGCAACACTCGCCTCGACCACCAGCACACCGAGGGACAAACCGCTGATGATTCGATTGCGCCGGGGGAAATTGCTGGGGGAAGGGCCAGCGTCCAGCGGGAACTCCGAAAGGACCGCGCTGCCCGAGGCGATCATGGCGTCCGCCAGTCGCCGATTTCGCTGTGGATAAAAATTTTCCAGCCCCGTGCCAAGTACGCCGACCGTTTGCCCGCCAACGTCCAGAGCCGCCTGATGCGCCGCAGCATCAATGCCCAGGGCCAGACCGCTGGTGATGACAAAACCGGCGCCGGCCAGCGTGCGGGAAAACGCGGCGGCGGTGTCCATGCCCGGTCGCGAAGCACGACGGCTGCCGACCATCGCCAGCTGTGGTTTTTCCAGTATTCCCGGATCGCCTGCGGCGAATAACAGCGGCGGCGCATCACTGATTTGCGCGAGCAACGCGGGGTAGTCAGGTTGGTCCCACATCAGTAAATGCTGGCCCGGGCGCTCTAACCAGGCTAATGCATGACTGGCGCCGTCACGAATTTCGCTGGAGCGCCGGGCTTCCGCGCAGGCGAGTGGCAGGCCCAATGCACGCCAGGCGCTGGCCGGTGCGCTGATGGCTTTGGAGGCAGAGCCGAAGGCCTCAAGCAACTTCTTGAAACGCGCAGGGCCGAGTTCCGGCAAACGGTGCAGGCGTAAACGGGCTTCCAGTTCCGCAGGGGAAATGGACGTACAGGCAGACAGCGACATGGATCATCCTTGATCGTTATAGAGTCCCGTCGAATCGGGAATAAGCTGTGGATAACTCTGTTGGTAACTTGTTAGCAGGCTTAAGGATTTCGCACCTTGTCCATCACCGCCAGGGAGCGCGATGCGTTAAGGACAAGCCCGTAGCTGAGCTTGTCGTAGGTGCGGAATACCATCAGCAAACCGGCCCGCTCGTCGGGAATTTTCAATGGCTGACCGGTAATCCGGTCACGCACGGTTTCACCGGTTTTCATCACCACCAGCACATTGCCTTCGGCCAAGCCATCGCGCTGTCCCTTGTTCAGCGTGACGACATCCAGCGCGCCGATCTGGGTGACCCCACGCGGCACATCAATAATCAAGCCGTTGATGTCGGTTGCCGGCGCACTGGGCATGAAGGTCGAGTTGATCGAGCGCTCTTCACCGCCAAACAGCCGGTCGCCGAGTCGCACCTCCTGAGTGGTGCGTTGCAGGGCCAGGGTGGCGACGTCGCCTTCAGTGGCAATGATCTCGCCGCCACCGATGTCGTCGGCGTTGATCCCCAGAAACTCCTTGCTCTGCGGATCGGTGTAGACCTTGCCCTGACGGAAGATGCCGTACACCGGTTGGGCCGGGTCGAAATGGCCACGCGCGAATATTCGATCACCGGTGCCACTGAGCACCCGTTCGGCATCGCCGGCGACGATGTAGGGCGCCTTGTCGAAATCCTCGACCTTGTCGACGATGCGATTGCTCAGCAGAAAGCTGTTGATCGATTTCAGCGGAATGCTCGGAATGGCATCGGCCACCGGCGAGCTGCGGATTCGTGGCGAAAGCTTGATGGTGCCCCGGGAAGCGCCGCGATTGAGGGTCAGGCGTGGCTGACCGTTGACGTAGACCAGCGACAGCGTATCGCCCGGATAGATGAGATTGGGGTTTTCGATCTGTGGATTGGCCTGCCAAAGCTGCGGCCACTCCCACGGTTCACGCAGGTATTTGGCGGAAATGTCCCAGAGTGTGTCCCCTGCCACCACGGTGTATTGCTGTGGAAAACCTTCCCTGAGTTGCACTTGCCCGTGCGCAAAACCGGCCGAGGCCAGAAGGAGCAAGGCGAGTAGTGATTTCCTCATGCGGTGAATCCCTTTATTATGTACGTTCGCGTGAAACGCCAGAGCCCTCGTGGCTCGCTACCGGCTCCTTATTGAAAAGCCGGAAGCTACGTTCACAACGGTAGCCTGCATCCTCGGACTCGCCAGGCCATCGACCCGACTTTACCTCACACGTGCAGCAATTGAGCTTATGGCCATTTTAGACATCCTCGAATTCCCCGACTCGCGCCTGCGTACTATCGCCAAACCAGTGGCTGTAGTGGACGACGAAGTGCGTCAGTTGGTCGATGACATGTTTGAAACAATGTATGAAGCGCCAGGCATCGGCCTCGCCGCGACCCAGGTCAACGTGCACAAACGTATCGTCGTAATGGACCTCTCCGAAGACCGCAGCGAACCGCGAGTGTTCATCAACCCCGAGTTCGAAGTCCTGACTGACGAGGTGGACCAGTACCAGGAAGGCTGCCTCTCGGTGCCGGGCTTCTACGAAAACGTCGATCGCCCGCAAAAGGTCAAGATCAAGGCCCAGGACCGCGACGGCCAACCGTACGAACTGATCGCCGAAGGCCTGCTTGCGGTATGCATCCAGCATGAATGCGACCACCTCAACGGCAAATTGTTCGTTGATTACCTGTCCACGCTCAAACGCGACCGGATCAAGAAGAAACTGGAAAAGCTCCATCGCCAGAACGCTTGATGCCCTTCTTTCAAAGGCTTGCTGCGGCAAGCCTTTTTCTTTTGCGACTGCTTTGTAATTGAGAGCTTCCCATGACTGAGCCACTGCGCATTGTCTTTGCCGGTACCCCGGAATTCGCCGCCGAACACCTCAAGGCTCTGCTCGACAGTCCTTACGAGATCGTTGCGGTCTACACCCAACCGGACCGTCCGGCAGGCCGTGGGCAGAAGCTGATGCCGAGCCCGGTCAAGCAGTTGGCTCTGGAACACAACATCCAGGTGTTGCAACCTCCAACCCTGCGCAACGAAGACGCTCAGGCTGAACTGGCTGCACTGAAACCGGATTTGCTGGTGGTGGTCGCCTACGGCTTGATCCTGCCGCAAGTGGTGCTGGATATTCCGCGCCTGGGTTGCATCAACAGCCACGCCTCCTTGCTGCCACGCTGGCGCGGTGCGGCGCCGATCCAGCGCGCCGTTGAGGCGGGCGATAGCGAGAGCGGCGTGACCGTGATGCGTATGGAACTGGGCCTCGACACCGGGCCGATGCTGCTCAAGGTCACCACGCCGATCAGTGCCGAAGACACCGGCGGCAGCCTCCACGATCGTCTCGCAGAGATGGGCCCACCGGCCGTGGTTCAGGCGATTGCCGGCCTGGCTGCAGGCACTCTGGAAGGCGAAGTGCAGGACGACAGCCTCGCCACCTACGCACACAAATTGAACAAGGACGAAGCACACATTGACTGGAGCCGCCCGGCGGTTGAGCTGGAGCGTCTGGTTCGCGCGTTCAACCCTTGGCCGATCACCCACAGCACGCTGAACGGCGAAGCGCTGAAAGTGCTGGCTGCGAGCCTGGCCGAAGGGCAGGGCGCACCGGGTGAAATCCTCAGTGCCAGCAAGGACGGATTGGTCGTCGCCTGCGGTGAACAGGCGCTGTGCCTGACCCGTCTGCAATTGCCCGGCGGCAAGGCGCTGAACTTCAGCGACTTGTTCAACAGCCGTCGTGAGAAATTCGCCGTCGGCACCGTCCTTGGTCAGACGGCGGACGCTCAATGAATCCACGTCTGGCTGCCGCCAAGGCACTTGCTGCTGTTCTTAACGGAAAAGCCTCACTCAACAGTTCTCTGCCGACGCAAATGGACAAAGTCGAAGACCGCGATCGCGGCTTCACCCAGGACCTGGCATTTGGCACGGCTCGCTGGCAGCCACGTTTGTCGGCGCTGGCGGCCAAGTTGCTGCAAAAGCCGTTCAAGGCAGCTGATGCCGATGTCGAGGCGCTGTTGTTGGTCGGTCTTTACCAACTGCTCTATACCCGGGTTCCGGCCCACGCGGCCATCGGCGAAACCGTCGGTTGCGCCGACAAACTGAAAAAGCCGTGGGCCAAAGCTTTGCTCAACGCCGTGCTGCGCCGTGCCCAACGGGAAAGCGAAGCGCTACTGGCCGAGCTGGAACACGACCCGGTGGTGCGCACCGCTCACCCGCGCTGGCTGCAAAAATCCCTCAAAGCCTTCTGGCCTGAGCAGTGGGAAGCCATTTGCGCGGCGAACAACGCTCACCCGCCGATGATTTTGCGAGTCAACCGTCGCCATCACACCCGCGATGCTTATCTCGGGTTGCTGACCGACGCGGGCATCGCTGCCACGCCGTGCATTTACAGTCAGGACGGCATTATCCTCGACGCCGCTGCCGACGTGCGCAGCCTCCCGGGTTTCGCCGAAGGCTGGATCAGCGTGCAGGACGAAGCCGCGCAACTGGCTGCCGACCTGCTGGACCTGGCGCCAGGCCAACGGGTGCTGGACGCCTGCTGCGCACCGGGCGGCAAGACCTGCCACATCCTTGAAACCGAGCCGGCACTCGCCGGCGTGGTGGCGGTGGATCTGGAAGCCAAGCGTCTGGTGCGGGTACGGGAAAACCTTGCACGCCTGGGCCTGAGCGCCGAACTGATCGCCGCCGACGGCCGCGACACCGCGACCTGGTGGGACGGCAAACCGTTCCAGCGCATTTTGCTGGACGCGCCGTGCTCGGCCACCGGGGTGATCCGTCGTCACCCGGACATCAAACTGACCCGCCAACCCGATGACATCGCCGCGCTGGCGGTGCTTCAGGGCGAGCTACTCGATGCCATGTGGATAACGTTGGAAGTGGGCGGCATTCTGCTTTACGCCACTTGCTCCACGCTGCCGACCGAGAACACCGAAGTCATCGAAGCGTTCCTCGCTCGCACGCCGGGTGCCCGTGAACTGGACCTCGCGACTCAAGCCGGTATCAAGCAACCTCACGGTCGCCAATTACTGGCCCAGGAAGGCGGCCACGACGGGTTCTACTACGCCAAGCTGATCAAGATTGCCGCCGCGCGCGGTTAACCGGTTTTAAGGGAGTGACTGGATGAAAATCATCATCCTCGGCGCAGGGCAGGTCGGCGGTTCGCTGGCGGAACACTTGGCCAGCGAGGCCAACGACATCACCGTGGTCGACACCGATGGCGAACGCCTGCGTGACCTCGGCGATCGGCTGGACATCCGCACCGTGCAGGGTCGCGGTTCGCTGCCGACCATCCTGCGTCAGGCCGGTGCCGACGACGCCGACATGTTGGTTGCAGTGACCAACAGTGACGAAACCAACATGGTGGCCTGTCAGGTCGCTCACACTCTGTTTCACACACCGACCAAGATCGCCCGGGTCCGCGAAGCCGCGTACCTGACCCGCGCCGAACTGTTCGATAACGAAGCGATTCCGGTCGACGTGCTGATCAGTCCGGAGCAAGTCGTTACCAACTACATCAAACGCCTGATCCAGCATCCGGGTGCGTTGCAGGTAATCGACTTCGCCGAAGGCAAGGCGCAACTGGTGGCAGTGAAAGCCTATTACGGCGGTCCGCTGGTGGGTCAGCAACTGCGACAGCTGCGCGAACACATGCCGAATGTCGAAACGCGCGTTGCGGCGATTTTCCGTCGTGACCGACCGATCCTGCCCCAGGGCGATACGGTGATCGAGGCCGACGACGAAGTATTTTTCATCGCCGCCAAAGCGAATATTCGCGCGGTAATGAGTGAAATGCGCCGCCTCGACGAGAGCTATAAACGCATCGTCATTGCTGGCGGCGGGCAGATTGGCGAGCGCTTGGCCGAGGCCATCGAAAGCCGTTATCAGGTGAAGATCATCGAGATGAACCCGGCCCGCTGCCGCCATCTCTCGGACACCCTCGACAGCACCGTGGTGTTGCAGGGCAGTGCCTCCGACCGCGACCTGCTGATCGAGGAAAACATCGCCGACGCCGATATCTTCCTGGCGCTGACCAACGACGACGAAGCCAACATCATGTCGTCGCTACTGGCCAAGCGCCTGGGCGCGAAGAAGGTGATGACGATCATCAACAACCCGGCCTACGTCGACCTGATCCAGGGTGGCGACATCGACATCGCCATCAGCCCGCAATTGGCGACCATCGGCACGTTACTGGCCCACGTGCGGCGCGGCGATATCGTCAGCGTGCACTCATTGCGTCGAGGTGCGGCGGAAGCCATTGAGGCCATCGCCCACGGTGATTCGAAGTCGAGCAAGGTGATCGGCAAGGCCATTGAAAACATCGGCCTGCCACCAGGAACCACCATTGGCGCGATCATCCGCGACGAAGAAGTGATCATCGCCCACGACGACACAGTGATCGAAGCCGGCGACCATGTGATTCTGTTCCTTGTGGATAAAAAGCATATTCGGGATGTGGAAAAGCTGTTCCATGTGGGGTTGAGCTTTTTCTGATGATCGTTCCCACGCTCTGCGTGGGAATGCCTCAACGGACGCTCCGCGTTCGGCTTTGAATGGGACGCAGAGCGTCCCGGGCTGCATTCCCACGCGGAGCGTGGGAACGATCAAAAACCAAAGGTGCCATCAATGATCGAATCCCTGGAAAAAATGCTCGCCAAGGGTGTGGATAACTCCCTGCTGCGCTTCGGTCTGGGCAAGGGTTATCTGGATCTGGGTGAAAATGCCAAAGCCGCAGAGCATTTCCAGCGCTGCGTCGAGTTCGATCCGAAGTATTCGGCGGCCTGGAAGCTATTGGGCAAGGCCCATCTGGCGCTGGCGGATTACGCGGCGGCACGTCAGGCTTGGGAACAGGGCCTGGAAGCCGCCCGCAACCATGGCGACAAGCAGGCTGAGAAGGAGATGATGGTGTTTTTGAAAAAGCTTGAGCGTCAGGCGCACTGATAAGAGATAACGCAGGCCAAGATCAAAAGATCTCAACCTGCGGAGTTATCCACAGCAGCATCAGTACCAGCGTTCTTCGCCCGGCGGACGCTTCTTGAAGCGCTTCATGCTCCACATGTACTGGCTCGGATAAGCCCGCACATAGCGCTCGACCACCTGGCTCATCGCCGCGCAGGAGGTTTCGGTATCGGTGCTGTACATGGCCTCGGGGGCGGCTTCGAGGATCACTTTGTAACCCGAACCGTCCGGCAGACGTAGCGCATGCAGGAACACGCCGACCGCTTTGCCGCCGGCCAGCATGTTCGGCACGAATTTACTGGTCAGGGCCTGAGTGGCGAAGAACGGCACGAAGATCCCGGCGGATTCGGCCGGTTCCGGGTCAGCCGGAATGCCCACTGCCCCCCCTTTACGCACTTCCTTGATCACGCTGAGGATGCCTTCCTTGGTGGAAGCGGCCACTCGGTTACCCAATTGCACCCGCTGCTTGCGCAGCAAGTCATCCACCGCCTTGAGCTTGGGCGGACGGTAGAAAATGATCGGTTTGCACTGGTTGCAATAGAAGTGGTTCAACACTTCCCAGTTGCCCAGATGGCTGGTGATGCCAACCACGCCTTTGCCGGAGGCGAGGGCATCCTTGAGCACATCGAGACCTTCGACTTCGCGCACCAGGTCGATGGAACGCTGAGCCGGCCAGATCCACGCGCAAGCGCTCTCGGTCAGGGACTTGCCGATGTCTTTCAGGCTCTGTCCGACTAAACGCTCGCGTTCGGCCGGGTCCATTTGTGGGAAGCACTTGGCGAGGTTGATCCGCACCACATCGCGGGAACGGTTAGGGGTTTTCCACATGATCCAGCCAATTGCTGAACCCACCGCCTGCACGGCCCGCCAAGGAAGCAGGGCAAACAGACGCAGAGCGCCTACCAGCAAGGCGCCTTTCAACTTATCCACAGGTCACTCCTGATCTTGTGCTGTGCGCGAGGCGGCTATTCTAACCGCCGTTCGCCAAGGTGGCGTAGCGATCGCAATCGCGAGTGTGGTCCATGACCATGCCCGAGGCCTGCATCAACGCATAACAAATGGTCGGGCCGACGAACGTGAAACCGGCTTTTTTCAGGCCTTTGCTCATCTCGACGGCGACCGGTGTCACGGCGGGCACTTCACTGCGATCCTTGAAATGATTGATCACCGGCGTTCCGCCGACGAACGACCAGAGAAACGCCACCGGGTCCTCCAGCGCCAGCCAGGCTTGGGCATTGCGCCGGGCGGCATTAAGTTTGAGGCGATTGCGGATGATCCCCGGATCAAGCATCAATTCATCGATTTCCGCGTCGCTCATCTGTGCCACGCGTTGCACGTCGAAGCCAAACAGCACCTCGCGATAACGCTCTCGTTTGCGCAACACAGTGATCCAGGAAAGCCCGGCCTGGAACCCTTCGAGCAAAAGCAACTCGAACAAACCCTGCGCATCGCGTAGCGGCGTGCCCCACTCCTGATCGTGATAAGCCATGTACAGCGGATCTTCGGTACACCAAAAGCAGCGTGGCATAAGGCTCCAGGGGGCGTGCGCAGGACCGAATCGGGTATACTCCCGCTCTTTAAATCGCAGCCCAAGAAACAGGTGAATTTCGTGAGCCAGCCTACGCCAGCCGTGCGTACCTTCCAAGACTTGATCCTCGCCCTCCAGCAATACTGGGCCGAGCAAGGTTGTGTGGTACTTCAGCCCTACGATATGGAAGTAGGCGCCGGCACTTTCCACACTGCCACGTTCCTGCGCGCCATTGGCCCGGAAACCTGGAACGCCGCTTATGTGCAGCCCAGTCGTCGCCCGACTGACGGCCGCTACGGCGAAAACCCGAACCGTCTGCAGCACTACTACCAGTTCCAGGTAGTCCTGAAGCCGAACCCGGACAACTTCCAGGAACTGTACCTGGGCTCCCTCAAGCACGTGGGCCTCGACCCGCTGGTGCACGACATCCGTTTCGTCGAAGACAACTGGGAGTCGCCAACGCTGGGCGCCTGGGGTCTGGGCTGGGAAGTCTGGCTCAACGGCATGGAAGTGACCCAGTTCACTTACTTCCAGCAAGCGGGCGGCATCGAGTGCTACCCGGTGACCGGCGAGATCACTTACGGTCTTGAGCGTCTGGCCATGTACCTGCAAGGCGTGGACTCGGTCTACGACCTGGTCTGGGCTGATGGTCCGTTCGGCAAGGTGACCTACGGCGACGTGTTCCACCAGAACGAAGTGGAGCAGTCGACCTACAACTTCGAACACGCCAACGTCGAGAAGCTGTTCGAGTTGTTCGACTTCTATGAAAGCGAAGCCAAGCGCCTGATCGAACTCGATCAGCCATTGCCGTTGCCGAGCTACGAAATGGTGTTGAAGGCGTCCCACACCTTCAACCTGCTGGATGCGCGCCGGGCGATCTCGGTGACTGCGCGTCAGCAATACATCCTGCGTGTACGCACCTTGGCGCGTTCCGTTGCGCAAGCCTACCTGCTGGCTCGCGCCAAGCTGGGCTTCCCGATGGCGACCCCGGACCTGCGTGATGAAGTACTGGCCAAGCTGGAGGCTGCACAATGAGTGCTCAAGATTTTCTGGTTGAATTGGGCACCGAAGAACTGCCACCCAAAGCCCTGAACACCCTGGCCGAAGCGTTTATGGCCGGTATCGACAAAGGCCTGCAAGCTGCCGGCCTGAACTACGAAACCAAAACCGTCTACGCCGCGCCACGTCGTCTGGCCGTGCTGATTACCGCGCTGGCGACCCAGCAGCCGGATCGCAGCATCAACCTCGACGGCCCGCCGCGTCAGGCCGCGTTCGATGCCGAAGGCAACCCGACTCAAGCAGCCCTGGGCTTCGCCAAGAAGTGCGGCGTCGACCTGAGCGAAATCGATCAGAGCGGTCCGAAACTGCGCTACAGCCAAAGCATCGCCGGCAAGCCGACCGCGAGCCTGATGCCGACCATCGTCGAAGACTCCCTGAACGACCTGCCTATCCCCAAGCGCATGCGCTGGGGTGCTCGCAAAGAAGAATTCGTTCGCCCGACCCAATGGCTGGTGATGTTGCTTGGCGACCACGTCATCGACTGCACCATCCTCGCGCAAAAGGCCGGCCGCGATTCCCGTGGTCACCGCTTCCACCATCCTGAAAGCGTTCGCATCACCTCGCCGGCCAACTACCTGAATGACCTGCGTGCAGCCTATGTGCTGGCCGACGCCAACGAGCGTCGCGAGCTGATCAGCAAGCGCACCGAAGAACTGGCGACGCTGCAGGAAGGTACGGCCATCGTGCCGCAAAGCCTGCTCGACGAAGTGACCGCGCTGGTTGAATGGCCGGTGCCGCTGGTGTGCTCGTTCGAAGAACGTTTCCTCGACGTGCCGCAAGAAGCACTGATCACCACCATGCAGGACAACCAGAAGTATTTCTGCCTGCTGGATGCCGACGGCAAGTTGCTGCCTCGTTTCATTACCGTGGCCAACATAGAAAGCAAAGACCCGCAGCAGATCATCGCCGGTAACGAGAAAGTGGTTCGCCCACGCCTGACCGACGCCGAGTTCTTCTTCAAGCAAGACAAGAAGCAAAAACTCGAAGACTTCAACCTGCGTCTGCAGAACGTGGTGTTCCAGGAAAAACTCGGCAGCGTCTACGACAAGGCCGAGCGCGTTTCCAGACTCGCCGCGTTCATCGCTCAACGCATTGGTGGCAACCCGGCCTGGGCTTCCCGTGCCGGCCTGATGTCCAAGTGCGACCTGGCGACCGAGATGGTCGGTGAGTTCCCGGAGATGCAAGGTGTCGCCGGTTACTACTACGCCCTCAACGACGGCGAGCCGGAAGAAGTCGCCCTGGCGCTGAACGAGCAGTACATGCCGCGCGGTGCCGGTGCTGAACTGCCGACCACCCTGACCGGTGCGGCCGTGGCCATCGCCGACAAGCTCGACACGCTGGTGGGTATTTTCGGTATCGGCATGTTGCCAACCGGAAGCAAAGACCCGTACGCCCTGCGCCGTGCTGCGCTGGGTGTGTTGCGGATCCTGATCGACAAGAAGCTCGACCTCGACCTGAACGACGCCGTGGCGTTTGCCGTGAATGCGTTCGGTACCAAGGTGAAGGCTGCCGGCCTGAATGACTCGGTGCTGGAATTCATCTTCGATCGTCTGCGTGCCCGTTATGAAGACGAAGGCGTTGATGTCGGGACTTACCTGTCGGTCCGTGCCCTGAAGCCGGGTTCGGCGCTGGATTTCGATCAGCGTGTACAAGCGGTAGAAGCGTTCCGCAAATTGCCGGAAGCCGCAGCCCTGGCCGCAGTGAACAAGCGCGTATCGAACTTGCTGAGCAAGGTCGAAGGCACCGTTCCTTCGGTCGTTGAAGCCAAGTACTTCGACAACGCCAACGAGTTCTCCCTGTATTCGGCGATCCAGCAGGCTGACCAGGCTGTTCAGCCAATGGCGGCTGCGCGTCAGTACAGTGAATCGCTGGCACGTCTGGCCGCCTTGCGCGAGCCGGTGGATGCGTTCTTCGAAGCGGTGATGGTCAACGCCGAAGATGCCAAGGTGCGAGCCAACCGCTATGCGCTGCTGGCGCGTCTGCGTGGGTTGTTCCTCGGCGTCGCCGACATTTCGCTGCTGGGCTAAGGGGCTGCTGTTGAAACTGCTGATTCTCGATCGGGACGGAGTGATCAATTACGACTCCGACGCGTACATCAAGTCGGTGGAGGAGTGGATTCCGCTCCCCGGTTCGATCGAAGCGATCGCGCAGTTGAGCAAGGCCGGCTGGACGGTGGCGGTCGCTACCAACCAGTCGGGCATCGCTCGCGGCTATTACGACATCGCCACCCTGGATGCCATGCACGCTCGCTTGCGCGAGCTGGTGGCGGAGCAGGGTGGCGAAGTCGGGCTGATCGTCTATTGCCCACACGGGCCAGACGATGGCTGCGATTGCCGCAAGCCAAAACCCGGGATGTTGAAAACCATCGCCGCGCATTACAACGTTTCGCTGACGAATCTATGGTTCGTCGGCGATACTCTCGGTGACCTGGAAGCCGCCAGAGCCGTCGACTCTCAGCCAGTTTTGGTAAAGACCGGGAAAGGCGAAAAGACGCAGGGCAAGACCCTACCGGCGGGCACCTTGATTTTTGACGATCTGGCGGCGATTGCCGCGGAACTTATCCACAACTAAGGCTCTTCTGACATCCTGGCCAAGGACTGATCGGGAGTGCGCTTGAATAGGCGGGCAATGCCCGCAACGGTAAATGTCGCCATGTCGATACTGCAGGCCATCAGAACTTTCCTCTTTTACCTGCTGCTGGGCACCAGCTCTTTGCTCTGGTGCACCCTGAGCTTTTTTATCGCGCCGTTTCTGCCATTCAAGGCGCGCTATCGCTTTATCAACGTGTACTGGTGCCGCTGCGCCTTATGGCTGAGCAAAGTCTTTCTGGGTATCCGTTACGAAGTGAAGGGTGCCGAGAACGTGCCTGACCAGCCCTGCGTGATTCAGTCGAACCATCAGAGCACCTGGGAGACATTTTTTCTCTCGGCGTATTTCGAGCCTCTGAGCCAGGTGCTCAAGCGCGAACTGCTCTACGTTCCGTTCTTCGGCTGGGCCATGGCCATGCTGCGACCAATCGCCATCGACCGTGGCAACCCAAAGGCCGCGCTCAAACATGTGGCGAAGAAGGGTGATGAGCTGCTCAAGGACAATGTCTGGGTACTGATCTTCCCTGAAGGGACTCGCGTCCCTTACGGCACTATCGGCAAGTTCTCCCGCGGTGGCACCGCGTTGGCCGTGAATGCGTCATTACCGGTACTGCCGATTGCACACAATGCCGGCAAGTTCTGGCCAAAAACCGGTTGGGCGAAACAGCAAGGCGTGATCACCGTGATCATTGGCGCGCCGATGTACGCCGAGGGTAACGGGCCGCGAGCCATTGCCGACCTTAATGATCGAGTGCAAGCCTGGAACGAACAAATGCAGCGCGAGATGGGTTCGCTGCCAGCAGCCCCGGCGGCACCCAACGCTACCGATCAAGTGACTGTCTGAGATTCTGTGGATAACCTGTGTACCGTTTTGTTGAAAACCGTCGTTTTTAGTTTTTAAGCTTATGATTTATATACATATTTCTTAAGAAAATAAAACGTCGGAAAAGGTGCATAAGTATATTTCGGACGTAAAAAAACCGGCTGATATAGCCGGTTTTTTTATGCGCGTTGAAAGCGTCTGGATCACTCGCTCAATAGCGGTAACTGGACGCTGAACGTCGTGCCTTGCCCCACCACGCTATGACAGGAAATCCTCCCGCCATGACGGTCAACCACTGCCTTGACCATGGACAAACCCAGCCCCAGTCCGTCGCTGCCGTGAGCCGAGGTAAAACGTCGATACTGACTGAACAACTCGGGAAGTTCATCGACAGCAATCCCTCGGCCCTGATCGGCGATCTCACACAGTAGCCAACCCTCGGCACAACTCACCCGCACTGAGATCCGCGAACCCGCCGGACTGTACTTGATGGCGTTCTCCAGCAGGTTGAACAGTGCCCGTGTCAGTAGCGATTGATCGGCCAGGACCAGCGCTTCAGCGTCTTCGTCGAGGTCATGCAGTAATTGAATGTTCTTCAGATGAGCGATGCTCGAGGCCTGGTCGAAGGTATCGAGCAACAACATCGCGAACATGCTCGGCTGAAACTGATAGGCCTCGGACTCGGCTTTTGCCAACTGCACAAAAGCCTCGGTCAGGTTCAGCGCCTTGCGCACTTGTAACTCGATCTGACTGAACACTTGAGTGTCGCCGGACACCTGATGCCGCTGAACATCGAGCAAGGCCAGTATCGCCGAATGGGGAGCCCTGAGGTCATGGGACAAAAAACGCAGCAACACGGCTCGCTGTTCTTCGGCATCGCGCTCGACGCTCAAGTCAGTGAGGCTTAGTAGCCAGCCAATCACGGAGTCACCCTCGGCCGGCAACAGCGGCGCCAGGTCCAGACGCAGGCTGCGTGCCTGGGTGTCACGAAACTCCAGCGGCTCCAGGGTCGACAACACAGATGGCATTCCGTTAGACGGCACCGGGTAACCCAAGTCGCTCAGTTGCTCGAGCATGTCCTCGCCCACCAGGCCATGACAAAACACTTCTCGAGCCTTGCGGTTGGCCAGCAAAATGCGCCCTTGCGGATCGCTGATCAGTGTCGCCACCGGCAGGTACTCAAGTCCATCGGCGATGAAACGTCGGGTGTCGCGGGTCCGGCTCATGGCCTGCTCCAGCGCGACGATTTGCCCTTGCAGCACATCGCCGGCCGGGGCCTGGGTGCGACGACGTTCGGGAAAGACTTTTGGCTCGCCATCCAGGCGCGCCAGTTCCCAGCCGAAATAGGCGAGCACCGCGTTCAGCCTTCGCCAATTCCAGATCAGGTAGCCCAGCATCATACCGATCAGGCTCGCCGCAGGTGACCACCACCAGCCAAGCCGCAACAGTACACCCGAGCCCAGCAGAGCGGCCGCCATTGCACCCAAAGTCAGCCATAAGGCGCGACGCGGACGCACCAGCAACAGGCCCAGCAACTCACCGACAATCATCACCGACAGCAACGCCGCCAAGCGCTCATCGAGCACCACGATGTTGCGCTGTTGCAGCAGCCCATTGAGGATGTTCGCCTGGATCTCGATGCCCGGTGTGGTGCCGATGCTGGCCGATTGCGGTGTCACGTAGCGGTCGCCCAGGCCTGGAGCGGTCGAGCCGATCAGGATCAAGCGATCGCGCAACAACTCAGGCGGGACTTCGCCGCGCAATACGCTGACGTAGGGCACAGTGGGAAAGCCCGCGTCGGAATGGATGAAAGGAATCCGTATTTCGTGGGCTCGCTGCCAACCTTGCGCCGATGGCAGGGCCGGGGTACCAGGCATCGGTACATTTCCCTTGTCGTTAAGGGACTCTTCGTACAGCAGCCAAGCCAGTTGCGGGCGTGCTTTTTGCGCCGGGCCTTCGCTTAAATACACGCTGCGCACGATCCCGTCAGCGTCCGCTTCGGCATTGATGTGCCCGACGCCTTTGGCGCAATGTCTCAGCGCAGCCACCGGTTCAATTTCCCCCAAGGGCTGCCCATAACGTGCGACGCCTTCGCGCAACAGCGGCACGAAAACATTCCCGGCTCGACAGACCGCCTGCGCCAAAAGCTGATCATTGCCGGGATGGCTATCGGGCTCGCTGAAGATAACGTCGAACAGAACGCCTTTAACGTTCGCGGCGCTGAGCCGATCCAACAGTTGCGCGTGCATGGCTCGAGACCACGGCCATTGGCCAAGCTGCTGCAAGCTGTAGTCATCGATCGTGACGATGAGTATTCGCGGGTCCACCGGCAGCGGACTCAGCCGGCGCAGGTTGTCATACAGCAGATTGCTCAGGGCCAGCCCCTGATTCATCGACAGCATCGCCGTCAGCGGCAACAGGATCAGACAGACCCACAGCCACTCGCGCACCATCCGCTGAAACAACCGCTGAGCCTGGGTCGGCTCGCGGTCATCCTTCCTTGGCCGTCTCTTCATCGGTCGTCGGCCAGAGCGCTATTGGACACGCGTGGTCCTGGGGTAATAGAAAATGTCATACACCCCGGTCTCTCCCTCTAACCCCTGAGCGTCATAGGCCGACAGGCGAACATGGTAGAAAAACGCTTTCAGCCCGCTGAATTTGACCTCTGGCGTGCTGGAAAACTGCTCTTGCTTGATGTCCAGAAAGGCTGCGTCGGTAGCCACTTGCGCCCGATAACGTGTCGCCCCTTCGATGGGTTTCATGATCAATTGCCACACAGGCACATTACCCGTCTGACCGGCTTGCCCCAACAAACGTGGGGCAGGTAGCAAGTCGATTGGCGTCAATGTGCCATGTTTCTGAATACGTAAACCCTGACGGGCCATGACCTGGACCTCGTCAGCGTCAGGGCTCTGAGTCCGTTTGGCAGCCGACCGGGCAGGGCGGGAGCTCGACGTTGCCTCATCACGGTTGACCGCCACGTGTCCGTTCAGAACCTCCAGCAGCGCCTCGCCACCGTCATCGTTGCGCACCCGAAAGTGCGTGCCCCGTACGCCCAGTACACCGACCGGCGTGACGATCTGAAAGCGATCATGGGCGCTGGGACGTTTGATCACATACGACTCAACCTGGCCCTGCTCAAGAATGACCTGAGGGATCGAATGTTCTTCATTCAGATGCAGGGTGATATGGGAACTGGAGGGCAACACCACCCGCGAGCCATCACCCAGGGACAGGCTGACAAACGCTGAGGGCGAGGTTTTGACCCCTTCCTGCTCGTCGATCGACATACCTTCCTGCAGTGGCGTCTGCTTGCCTTTGGCGTCCAACTTCCAGGCTTCGCCGGTCAGGTGCTCGACAGTCGCCGGCAGCGGTTGACCACGGCATTGTTGGTTTTCATCGATATAAGGCAAGCGTTTTGCCAAGGTGACTGCCGCCGATGCACTCTGGGTGAGCAATCCCATCAAGCCGGCAACCAGTAAAAGACAGACGCCAGAACGGCGTGAGAGCAATAAGGTCATGGGGTTCATGGATAGGCTTTTATGCTCTTATGGAAATCATGCCGGGAAACGCACGCGCTTGACGCACGATACCTGACCGGATGCTCTGGCAGATAGCCATGGACGCAAAGGAAATGGGATGACACATCCCTGTGTCGGAGCCGAGCAGGCACTCCATGTATTTCCCCCTGAACGTGTGGACCACCGAAAACCGGCAATCGACGGTCCAGCCAGGTTGGCTTGACGCTCCCTGCGTCGGGGCACATCCCAATGCCCCTGTGCCGCTCAGCGACAACGAATTTACCGACATGGGAGCCATGTGAGGCAATTATCAATATTTGTTCAGAATTGGCCGAGCGCGTTTAAAACACCCAACGTTGATGTGTTGGGTCAGGTTATGTGGCGTCTATCTGTGGGGAGTGCATCGGAGCAAAGCCGGGCGAGTCCCCCATAACCGTGTTTGTTTCTGTTGGGCCGAAGTAACGCGGTACAGCCTCTTGGTCGACAACTGGAATCGACTGGACCGTGGTGCATCCCAGTCCAAGGCCAGCCACCAACATCAACGCTGCCAACCTTGTGAACCCATTAGAGAGAATTTTCAGACCCATCTTTCCCGCTGTCCCTCTTGAGCATTCTGCCGATAGTTCATCGCCTGACGGCGAAGTGACATCAGCGTAACCATGCTTGGGAAGTGCGCAGCAATTCGCCACAATTGTTCAGATTCAATCAATCAGCCTAAACTCCCGCAGGCAATTTCTTAAACTTTGCACTTACGAGATGAAGGAAACACTCGGCATGCGTGTCGCAATACTGGATGACGAACCCGCCGAACTTCGCCGGGTGGAACAGACACTGCGACAGATCCCCGTAGCGGGAGAGCAGGGGTGGACGTTGCACAGCTTCGAGCGGGGAGAGGACTTGCTACGGCAACTTCGGCGGGAGACCTTCGACCTGCTGATCCTCGACTGGCAACTGCCCGATATCAGCGGCCTGGCGTTGTTGCGCTGGACCCGTGAACACATGGACGTGCCACCGGCCGCGATCATGCTCACCAGTCGCGATACCGAAAGCGATATCGTCCAGGCGTTGAACGCCGGGGCCGACGATTACGTGAGCAAACCGTTTCGTCCCAACGAACTGATGGCTCGAGTCAGCGCGGTGCTTCGTCGGCATGGGCTGCAACGCGCGGCAGCCACCGAAATACTGACCTTCAATGACCTTGAATTCGACGACGCCGAACTCACTGTCACCCGCGCCTGCACTCCAATAAATCTGACCGAACGGGAATACCGTCTCGCTCGCTGCCTGTTCGCCAATCTGGGCCGACCTTTGTCCCGCGAATACTTGTATGAGCGCTTTTGGACCCATGAAGAAATAGCGTCTTCCCGCCCCCTGGATACTCATATTTATCGCCTGCGCAACAAGCTGGGCCTGACGGCCGATCGCGGTTGGCAACTGCTGACGATTTACGGGTATGGGTATCGGCTCGAGAGCGTAGCCACTGCTAGCGAATGACGACGTTTCGACGATCAATAAAAAAGGCCAACGCTAAGCGTTGGCCTTTTTTATTTTAGCGGTCCTGCCGGATCAGAAGTCCAGGTTGGAAACCGCCAAGGCGTTACTTTCGATGAAGTCACGACGGGGTTCGACCGCATCACCCATCAGGGTGTTGAAGATCTGGTCCGCGCCAATGGCGTCTTCGATGGTCACTTTGAGCATCCGGCGCTGGCTTGGGTCCATGGTGGTTTCCCACAGCTGATCCGGGTTCATTTCGCCCAGACCTTTGTATCGCTGGATGGTGTGACGCTTGGTGCTTTCAGCCATCAGCCATTCAAGGGCTTCCTTGAACTCGGTGACCGGCTTCTTGCGCTCGCCGCGCTGGATGTACGCGCCGTCGTCCAGCAAGGTGCTCAATTGAGCGCCCAACGACACAACAGTCTTGTAATCGTTGCTGCCGAAGAAATCGCGGTTGAAGGTGATGTAGTTCGACAGACCGTGGGAGATCAGCTCGACCTCTGGCAGCCAGACGTTACGTTCACGGTCTTCACGCAGGCTGGCTTTGTAAACCAGGCCCGATTTCTCGACGGTGCGCAGGCGAACTTCGAACTGAGCCATCCAATCCTGCATCGCTGCGTGATCGGACAGTTGCTCCATGCTCACCGCTGGCAGGTAGATGAAGTGCTCGGTCAGTTCCTGCGGGTACAGGCGCGACAGACGCTTGAGGGTCTTCATCACCAGGCGGAAGTCATTCACCAGACGCTCAAGCGCTTCGCCGGAGATACCCGGGGCTTCTTCGTTCAGGTGCAGGCTAGCGTCTTCCAGGGCCGACTGCGTCATGTACTCTTCCATGGCGTCGTCGTCTTTGATGTATTGCTCTTGCTTGCCTTTCTTGACCTTGTACAGCGGCGGCTGAGCGATGTAGATGTAACCGCGCTCGATCAACTCCGGCAACTGACGGAAGAAGAAGGTCAGCAACAGGGTACGGATGTGCGAACCGTCGACGTCAGCATCGGTCATGATGATGATGTTGTGATAGCGCAGCTTGTCGATGTTGTACTCGTCGCGGCCAATGCCGCAGCCCAGCGCGGTGATCAAGGTGCCCACTTCTTGCGAAGAGATCATCTTGTCGAAGCGAGCCTTCTCCACGTTCAGGATCTTGCCCTTGAGCGGCAGGATGGCCTGGGTGCGACGGTTGCGTCCCTGCTTGGCGGAGCCGCCAGCAGAGTCACCTTCCACGAGGTACAGTTCGGAAAGGGCAGGGTCTTTTTCCTGGCAGTCAGCCAGTTTGCCCGGCAGGCCGGCGATGTCCAGCGCGCCTTTGCGGCGGGTCATCTCACGGGCCTTACGTGCTGCTTCACGCGCACGCGCCGCGTCGATCATCTTGCCGACGACCAGCTTGGCTTCGTTCGGGTTCTCCAGCAGGAAGTCAGAGAAGTACTTGCCCATTTCCTGTTCAACCGCGGTCTTCACTTCGGAAGACACCAGCTTGTCTTTGGTCTGGGAGCTGAACTTCGGATCCGGCACTTTTACCGAAATGATCGCTGTCAGGCCTTCGCGGGCATCGTCACCGGTGGTGGCAACTTTGTGCTTCTTCGCCAGACCTTCAGCTTCGATGTAGGTGTTCAGGTTACGCGTCAGTGCGGAACGGAAACCCACCAAGTGAGTACCGCCATCGCGCTGTGGAATGTTGTTGGTGAAGCACAACAGGTTCTCGTTGAAGCTGTCGTTCCACTGCAGGGCGATTTCCACGCCGATGCCGTCTTCACGCTGGATGTTGAAGTGGAACACCTGGTTGACCGCAGTCTTGTTGGTGTTCAGGTATTCAACGAACGCACGCAGACCACCTTCATACTTGAACAACTCTTCCTTGCCGCTGCGCTCATCCTTGAGGACGATGCCGACACCGGAGTTGAGGAAGGACAGTTCGCGAATCCGCTTGGCCAGGATGTCCCAGCTGAAGTGGATGTTCTTGAAGGTTTCAGCCGAAGGCTTGAAGTGGATCTGGGTGCCAGTGGTTTCGCTTTCGCCAACGATTTTCATCGGCTCTTGCGGAACACCGTGGACATAAGTCTGTTCCCAGATTTTTCCGCTGCGGCGAACGGTCAGGATCAGTTCTTTGGACAGTGCGTTCACCACCGACACACCTACACCGTGCAGACCGCCGGATACCTTGTAGGAGTTGTCGTCGAACTTACCGCCGGCGTGCAGCACGGTCATGATGACCTCGGCCGCCGAGACGCCTTCTTCTTTGTGCACGTCTACCGGGATGCCACGACCGTTGTCGCGAACGGTGATGGACTCGTCCGGGTGGATGATAATGCTGATGTCGTCGCAATGGCCTGCCAAAGCTTCGTCGATCGAGTTATCGACCACCTCGAACACCATGTGGTGCAGACCACTGCCATCGTCAGTGTCACCAATGTACATACCGGGACGTTTGCGTACGGCATCCAGGCCTTTCAGCACTTTAATGCTCGTTGAGTCGTACGTATTTTCTTCGCTCAATGCCTTCACTCCCGATGGTCGTGGGTCTGGGTGATACGGCCCTGTTCCACGTGGAACAGAGCGACTGGCGTTTCCGTCTGCCAGCCTTCCCTCAATAATTCGTGATCTACACAGGTGATAAAGACCTGGCAGCGTAAGTCTTCCAGCAAGCGGCAAAGCGCGCGACGGTGGTGCTCGTCCAGTTCGGACGGCAGATCATCCACCAGATAAATACACTGGCCGCGACGGGCCTGGCTAACCAAGTGCCCTTGGGCGATCCGCAATGCACAGACCACCAACTTCTGCTGGCCACGAGACAAGATGTCCGCGGCGTTATGTGCGCCCAATCTAAGACGCAAATCAGCGCGTTGTGGTCCGGCTTGGGTATGACCCATTTGCTGATCCCGCTGAAGGGACCCGGCGAGCACTGCACTCAACTCACGGTCTTTGTCCCAGCCTCGGTAATAGCTGAGCGTTAAGCCCTCAAGCTCAACCAGTTCGCTCAAGGTCTGTTCAAAGACTGGTTTCAAGGCTTTGATGTAAGCGCGGCGGTATTCATCTATTTCAGCGCTGGCCTGGCACAGTTCCCTATCCCAAACCGCTTGCGAAACGGCGTCAAGTGTACCATGTCGCAGCCAAGAGTTTCTCTGGCGCAAGGCCTTCTGCAAGCGCTGCCACGTGGACATGAATCGGGGTTCCACGTGGAACACACCCCAGTCGAGAAACTGTCGGCGAATCTTCGGCGCACCTTCCAGCAGGCGGAAGCTGTCCGGGTTGATCAACTGCAACGGCAGGATCTCTGCCAGTTGCGCAGCACTTCGGGCGTTCTGCCCATCGATGCGAATCTGGAACTCACCCTGGCGGTCGCGAGATATCCCCAACGCACTGTGTCCCCCCTCAGCCATTTCGACTTGGCCAAACACCGTACACGCCAATTGCTCGTATTGAATGACGGGTAACAGACGGCTGCTACGAAACGAACGGGCAAGCCCCAGCAGATGAATGGCTTCCAGAACACTGGTTTTGCCGCTGCCGTTGGCGCCGTAAAGAATGTTTATTCGGGGGGAGGGGGAGAAGGTCACCGGGTGCAGATTACGCACCGCGGTGACCGAGACGCGACTTAAGGACATCTAGGTTCTGCTGAGCATGATTACAGACGCATCGGCATGACAACGTAAGCCGAGTCGTCGTTGTCGGACTCTTGTACCAGCGCACTGCTGTTGGAGTCGGACAGGATCAAGCGAACCTGCTCGGTGGTCATCACGCCCAGCACGTCGAGCAGATAGCTCACGTTGAAGCCGATTTCCAGAGAGCCGCCGTTATACTCAACGCCCACTTCTTCTTCCGCTTCTTCCTGCTCCGGGTTGTTCGCCTGGATCTTCAGCTGACCATTGGCCAGTTGCAGACGGATGCCACGGTACTTCTCGTTGGACAGAATCGCGGTACGGCTGAACGCTTCACGCAAGGCTTGGCGATCGCCGAGTACCAGCTTGTCGCCGCCTTTAGGCAGAACACGCTCGTAGTCAGGGAATTTACCGTCGACCAGTTTCGAGGTGAAGGTGAACTCGCCGGTGGTAGCGCGAATGTGGTGCTGGCCCAGCACGATGCTGACGTTGCCGTCCGGTTCAGTCAGCAGACGCGCCAGTTCAAGAATACCTTTGCGTGGCACGATCACCTGATGACGATCCGGCTGACCGATATCGGCCTGCATCGAACACATGGCCAGACGGTGACCGTCGGTGGCCACGGCGCGGATGATCCCGGCCGAGACTTCCAGCAGCATGCCGTTGAGGTAGTAACGTACGTCCTGCTGCGCCATCGCGAAGCTGGTGCGTTCAATCAGACGACGCAGTTTGCTTTGCTCAAGGCTGCAGGTCAGCGAGCCTGGGCCTTCTTCCACCGTCGGGAAGTCATTGGCCGGCAGGGTCGACAGGGTGAAGCGGCTACGGCCGGCCTTCACCACGAGCTTCTGCTCATCGACCTTGATGTCGATCAGCGCATCGTTCGGCAAGCTCTTGCAGATGTCCATCAGCTTGCGCGCAGGCACAGTGATGGAACCCGGGTCCGCAGGCTCTTCGAGTTGCACACGACCGACCAGCTCGACTTCCAGGTCGGTACCGGTCAGCGACAATTGCTGGCCTTCGACAACCAGCAGCACGTTGGAGAGCACCGGCAAGGTCTGTCGGCGCTCGACGACGCCTGCGACCAGTTGCAGGGGTTTCAACAGGGCTTCGCGTTGAATGGTGAAATGCATGGTCTAGTCCCTTGCCTTAATAAGCTGCGCTGGTGTTCATCAAGTAGTCAGTGTACGCAGCAGGTTCTTATAGTCCTCGCGGATGTCCGCGTCGGATTCCTTAAGCTCGTTGATCTTGCGGCAGGCGTGCAAAACAGTCGTGTGATCGCGGCCGCCAAACACATCGCCGATTTCCGGCAGGCTATGGTTGGTCAGTTCCTTGGACAACGCCATGGCGACCTGACGCGGACGTGCTACCGAGCGTGAACGACGCTTGGACAGCAAGTCGGAGATCTTGATCTTGTAATACTCGGCGACGGTGCGCTGAATGTTATCCACAGACACCAGTTTGTCTTGCAGCGCCAACAAGTCTTTCAGGGATTCGCGAATCAGCTCGATGGTGATGTCGCGGCCCATGAAGTGTGAGTGGGCGATCACGCGTTTGAGCGCGCCTTCCAGTTCACGGACGTTGGAGCGAATACGCTGGGCAATGAAGAACGCCGCGTCGTGTGGCAGATCGACTTTGGCCTGGTCGGCCTTTTTCATCAGGATCGCCACGCGGGTTTCCAGTTCCGGCGGCTCGACGGCAACCGTCAGGCCCCAACCGAAACGTGACTTCAGGCGCTCTTCAAGGCCTTCGATTTCTTTCGGATAGCGGTCACTGGTAAGAATGACCTGCTGGCCACCTTCAAGCAGGGCGTTGAAGGTGTGGAAAAACTCTTCCTGGGAGCGTTCCTTGCGGGCGAAGAACTGAATGTCATCGATCAGCAATGCATCCACCGAGCGGTAGAAGCGCTTGAACTCGTTGATCGCATTCAGCTGCAAGGCCTTGACCATGTCCGCCACGAAACGCTCGGAATGCAGGTACACAACCTTGGCATTCGGATTCTTCTTTAATAGATGGTTACCCACTGCGTGCATCAAGTGGGTTTTACCCAAGCCGACACCGCCATAAAGGAAGAGCGGGTTGTAGCCATGCTTGGGGTTGTCCGCCACCTGCCAGGCCGCAGCCCGGGCGAGTTGGTTGGACTTGCCTTCGACGAAGTTCTCGAAGGTGAAGGTGCGGTTCAGGTAGCTGGTGTGCTTGAGCGCGCCTTCGACCTGCACCGTACGCTGTTCGGAGCGAACCGGGGCCTGTTGCGAACTGGCGCCGGCCATTGGATCGAAGCTGTCGCGGGACGGCTCTTCACTGACCTCGGCTACTTTTTGTGTCGCACGTTTGGTCGAGGTTGCTGCCGGGGCTGGCGCTGGAGCGCTGACAGGCGCTTGAGCGGCCTGGGCCTGGGAAGCCGCAGCGGCCAACGGGGCATTGGGTGCCGCACGCGGTGCCGAACTGCGTTTGCTGCCTATTAATAAGGAAAGCGCCGGCGCCAGACCATTGCCATGCTCATCCAGCAGTTCGAGGACGCGGCCCAGGTACTTTTCATTGACCCAGTCGAGAACAAAACGATTCGGCGCGTAGACACGCAGCTCGTCGCCTTCGGCTTCGACCTGTAGTGGACGGATCCAAGTGTTGAATTGTTGGGCAGGCAGCTCATCGCGCAAAAGCTCAACGCACTGCTGCCAAAGTTCCACTGACACGGATATCCCCTAAGTTGAAAGCCGGTGAGGCAAAAACAAGCGGTCATTGTAGCGACCAGACGTCCACTTATCCACATGCAGGTTGCGCACAGGGCATGATTTATCAATGCGTTAACCCTCGAAAAGAAGACCAACGGTATGTGCATAAGCTCTGTGGATAACCGCCCATGAGGGCACTGGACAAGTGGGGGCGAAACACGGTGGATAACCTGCCTGTGGATAACTAGCCTTTCCACACACAGCTTATCCGACAGCGCAGCACAGGCTGACCACCGTTTTCCACCGTAGTTGTCATTCTCTGTACATCACGGTCTAGAAGGCCTGAAGGTAGTTATCCACAGATGAACGTGACCCTAGCTTTTATAAGCTTTACAGAAAAGCTTTAAATAATTCCCTTCTTATTTCTATATCTAGAGAACGAGCTTCGGCGAGCAAATCGTCTGGAGATCTATTTATAAGGAAACGCTGGTTGGAAATTGACCTAGAGGCTTGCTTTCTCTAGAATCCCCGGTCTCTTAAAACGGGGGCCATTCCGGCCCGTTGTGGACGAACCAGGTAACACGACAATGAAACGTACTTTCCAACCAAGCACTATCAAACGCGCTCGTACCCACGGTTTCCGTGCTCGCATGGCTACCAAGAACGGTCGTGCCGTTCTGTCGCGTCGTCGCGCCAAAGGTCGTGCGCGTCTGGCAGTTTGATAAGCCGGCACTGGAGGTGAGTCAGGACTTCAGTCGGGAAAAGCGTCTGCTTACTCCCCGGCATTTCAAGGCAGTCTTTGACTCCCCTACCGGCAAGGTTCCGGGGAAAAATCTCCTGCTCCTTGCGCGCAATAACGATCTTGATCACCCCCGTCTCGGGCTGGTTATCGGGAAAAAGAGCGTAAAGCTCTCCGTCGAGCGCAATCGCCTCAAACGTCTGATGCGCGAATCGTTTCGCTTGAACCAGGATTTACTGGTCGGTTGGGACATTGTTATCGTCGCGCGCAAAGGTTTGGGTGACGTAGAAAGCCCCGAATTGATTCAGCATTTCGACAAACTCTGGAAACGTCTGGCACGCAGCAAGCCGGTACCAGCAGTCAAAACCGAAACTGTAGGGGTAGACAGTACCGATGCGTAAACTGGCACTCGTTCCGATCCAGTTTTATCGCTATGCCATCAGTCCCCTGATGGCCAGTCACTGTCGTTTCTACCCCAGTTGTTCCTGCTACGCGTATGAAGCCATAGAAAATCATGGCCTTTTGCGCGGTGGCTGGCTGACCTTTCGTCGTTTAGGTCGCTGTCATCCGTGGAATCCCGGTGGTTATGACCCGGTTCCATCTATCCCTACCTCCCGTTCTTCTTCGATGGCCGAGTAATCATGGATATCAAACGCACGATCCTGATCGTCGCCCTGGCAATCGTGTCCTACGTTATGGTTCTTAAATGGAACCAGGACTATGGCCAGGCTGCCCTGCCGACTCAGAATGTTGCTTCCAGTACTACCGCACCGGGTCTACCGGATACGGCGACTGGCAATAATGCTTCTGTCAGTGACGACATTCCACGCGCCACAAGCGATACCAGTGCAACTGCACCTGCTGAAACACCAGTAGCTGCAAGCAAAGACCTCATCCAGATCAAAACGGATGTGCTCAACCTGGCAATCGATCCACAAGGTGGCGATGTTGCCCAGTTGACGTTGCCGCTGTATCCACGTCGCCAGGATCATCCGGATATCCCATTCCAGCTGTTTGATAACGGCAACGAGCGGACGTATCTGGCTCAGAGCGGGCTGATTGGCACCAACGGTCCGGACGCAAGTCCTGCCGGTCGTCCGGTTTACTCTTCCGAGAAGAAGATTTATCAACTGACTGACGGTCAGGACCAATTGGTCGTAGACCTGAAGTTCAGCAAGGACGGCGTTAACTACATCAAGCGTTTCACGCTGAAACGTGGCCTGTATGACGTAACCGTTTCCTACCTGATCGACAACCAGAGCGCTCAGCCCTGGTCCGGTGCCATGTTCGCGCAATTGAAGCGTGATGCCAGCTCCGATCCTTCTTCCAGCACCGCCACCGGCACCGCGACTTACCTGGGCGCCGCCCTGTGGACAAGTAACGAGCCGTACAAGAAAGTGTCGATGAGCGACATGGACAAGGCTCAGCTGAAAGAAACCGTCACTGGTGGTTGGGTTGCCTGGTTGCAGCACTACTTCGTGACTGCGTGGATTCCGGTCAAGGGCGAAAACAACATCGTCCAGACCCGTAAAGACAGCAAAGGCAACTACATCATCGGCTACACCGCCCCGGCAATGACTGTCGCACCAGGTGCAAAAGCCGAAACCAGCGCCGTTCTGTACGCAGGTCCGAAAAGCCAGGCTGTGCTGAAAGAGTTGTCCCCAGGTCTGGAATTGACCGTCGACTACGGCATTCTGTGGTTCATTGCCCAGCCAATCTTCTGGCTGCTGCAACATATCCACGCGCTGGTCGGTAACTGGGGCTGGTCGATCATCTTCCTGACCATGCTGATCAAGGGGATTTTCTTCCCGCTGTCGGCTGCCAGCTACAAATCCATGGCGCGCATGCGTGCAGTGGCACCGAAACTGGCCGCGCTGAAGGAGCAACATGGCGACGACCGGCAGAAAATGTCGCAAGCCATGATGGAGCTGTACAAGAAAGAGAAGATCAATCCGCTGGGTGGCTGCTTGCCAATCCTCGTGCAGATGCCGGTTTTCCTTTCGCTGTACTGGGTTCTGCTGGAAAGCGTGGAAATGCGCCAGGCGCCGTTCATGCTGTGGATTACTGACCTGTCGATCAAGGATCCGTTCTTCATTCTGCCGATCATCATGGGTGCAACCATGTTCATCCAGCAGCAGTTGAACCCGACTCCTCCGGATCCGATGCAGGCGAAGGTCATGAAAATGATGCCAATCATCTTCACCTTCTTCTTCCTGTGGTTCCCGGCGGGTCTGGTGCTGTACTGGGTTGTGAACAACGTGCTGTCCATCGCCCAACAGTGGTACATCACGCGTAAGATCGAAGCGGCTACCAAAAAAGCCGAGGCGTAACTTACTCTGTGGATAACCACTCAAAACGCCCCCTAGTGGGGCGTTTTGCTATCTGTCACTTTTGTCTGGATACCGGTTTATGAGCGTTCCTCGTGAAACCATCGCTGCCGTCGCCACCGCTCAAGGTCGCGGCGGGGTGGGCATCGTCCGTATTTCCGGGCCGCTGGCGAGTGTGGCGGCCAAAGCCATCAGCGGTCGCGAACTGAAACCGCGGTTTGCCCATTACGGCCCGTTCCTCAGTGCAAACGAAGAGGTGCTGGACGAAGGCATCGCGCTTTATTTCCCTGGCCCGAACTCGTTCACCGGCGAAGATGTGCTTGAGCTGCAGGGCCACGGCGGGCCGATCGTTCTGGATATGCTGCTCAAGCGTTGCCTGGAACTGGGCTGTCGTCTGGCCCGGCCGGGGGAATTCAGCGAGCGCGCCTTCCTCAACGACAAGCTCGATCTGGCTCAAGCCGAAGCCATTGCCGACTTGATCGAGGCAAGTTCTGCACAGGCGGCACGAAATGCCCTGCGTTCGTTGCAGGGGGCGTTTTCCCAGCGTGTGCATAACCTCACCGAGCAACTGATAGGCCTGCGTATTTACGTCGAAGCAGCCATCGACTTCCCCGAAGAAGAAATCGACTTCCTCGCCGATGGCCATGTCCTGAGCATGCTCGACAAAGTGCGCGACGAATTATCCACAGTGCTGCGTGAAGCCGGGCAAGGGGCCTTGCTGCGCGACGGTATGACCGTGGTGATCGCCGGCCGACCGAATGCCGGCAAGTCCAGCCTTCTGAACGCCTTGGCCGGACGTGAAGCTGCGATCGTGACCGAGATTGCCGGAACTACCCGAGACATTCTTCGCGAACATATCCACATCGATGGCATGCCGTTGCATGTGGTCGACACTGCCGGCCTGCGAGATACCGATGATCAGGTGGAGAAAATTGGCGTCGAACGAGCATTGAAAGCCATCGGCGAGGCAGATCGGGTGTTGCTGGTAGTCGATGCCACAGCTCCCGAGGCCCTTGATCCCTTTGCCTTGTGGCCTGAATTCCTCGAAACCCGCCCGGATCCGGCGAAAGTTACGCTAATCCGCAACAAGGCTGACCTGACGGGGGAAGCGATTGCCCTGGAAGTCAGCAACGATGGCCACGTTACGATCAGCCTCAGTGCGAGGTCTGCCGGCGAAGGCCTGGAGTTGCTGCGTGAGCACCTCAAGGCCTGCATGGGTTACGAGCAGACCTCCGAAAGCAGCTTCAGTGCTCGCAGGCGTCACCTGGAGGCACTGCGTCATGCGAGTGCGTCCCTTGAGCATGGCCGTGCGCAGCTTACGTTAGCGGGTGCTGGTGAACTGCTGGCCGAAGATTTGCGGCAGGCGCAGCAGTCTTTGGGTGAAATCACCGGCGCATTCAGCTCCGATGATCTGCTGGGAAGGATCTTTTCCAGCTTCTGTATCGGTAAATAAGTCCCTTCAGCTATTCACAGACAGGCCATTTGGGCCTGTCTGTTCTCTCCTTTCCTGAAATTTTTCCCCAGTGCCGAGCAGATTCTTCGCTTGAGCGGATTTCCCTTGCCCGGGATTTGCTCATTCGGCGGCTTTCTGTGGATTAAGCCCTGTGAATAAGTGCCGCTAAGGGCAGTTGATAACAAGGCCTTAAAACTGAAGATAACCACCTCTGTGGATAACAACCCCTTTCATCCACAGGCTTAAACCGGTTATCCAAGGGCCTCCTTGGCACATGACCACAGGGTTTTAAATCTCTGTACACATTGAAAATAAAGGGCTGTATCAATCTATCCACAGAAAGGTGGCTCAGTAGAAATAAACATAAAAACAAAGATTTAATAAATTTCTCTCTTTTTAATTTCTATAACCCCGACTTCTCCACAGCTGGTTAAATTTTGTGCAAAGGGTTCTTTAGGAAGGGCGAAGTCCCTATACTTGCCGACCAGGTCCAAAAACCTGAGCTCAAACTATTTCCGGATTACCTGACTGAAGCAGGCACGAGGTGCGTGGTGGATTTCCCTTCCCGTTTTGAAGTGATCGTCATCGGCGGCGGTCATGCCGGTACCGAGGCAGCACTGGCGTCAGCACGTATGGGGGCAAAAACCCTGTTGCTGACGCATAACGTGGAAACCCTCGGTGCCATGAGTTGCAACCCAGCCATTGGCGGGATCGGCAAAAGCCATTTGGTTAAAGAAATCGATGCCCTGGGCGGCGCTATGGCCATGGCTACCGATAAAGGCGGTATTCAGTTTCGCGTATTGAACAGCCGCAAAGGCCCAGCCGTGCGTGCAACCCGCGCTCAGGCAGATCGGGTTCTGTACAAGGCCGCTGTCCGCGAAGCTTTGGAAAACCAGCCGAACCTGTGGATATTTCAACAAGCTGCTGACGACCTGATCGTCGAGCAGGAACAAGTGCGCGGTGTTGTCACCCAAATGGGTCTGCGTTTCTTCGCCGATTCCGTGGTGTTGACCACTGGCACCTTCCTTGGTGGACTTATCCACATCGGCATGCAGAATTATTCCGGCGGTCGCGCCGGTGATCCGCCGTCGATTGCGCTGGCTCATCGCCTGCGCGAACTGCCATTGCGTGTCGGTCGCCTGAAAACCGGTACACCGCCGCGTATCGACGGTCGCACTGTGGATTTCTCGGTGATGACCGAGCAGGCAGGAGATACGCCGATTCCGGTGATGTCGTTCATGGGCTCCAAAGAGCAGCATCCGAAACAGGTCAGCTGCTGGATTACCCACACCAACGCCCGTACCCACGAAATCATTGCTGCGAACCTTGATCGTTCGCCGATGTATTCCGATGCGGGGTTGATCGAAGGCATCGGTCCGCGTTATTGCCCATCGATCGAAGACAAGATCCACCGCTTTGCCGACAAGGAAAGCCACCAGGTCTTCATCGAGCCGGAAGGTCTGACCACCCACGAGCTGTACCCGAACGGGATATCCACTTCCCTGCCGTTCGATGTGCAACTGCAGATCGTGCAATCGATTCGCGGCATGGAAAACGCGCACATCGTTCGCCCAGGCTACGCCATCGAGTACGACTACTTCGACCCGCGTGACCTGAAGTACAGCCTGGAAACCAAAGTGATCGGCGGTCTGTTCTTCGCCGGGCAAATCAACGGCACCACCGGTTACGAAGAAGCCGGCGCCCAAGGATTGCTGGCCGGAGCCAACGCCGCACTGCGCGCTCAGGGCAAAGATGCCTGGTGCCCGCGTCGCGACGAGGCGTACATCGGCGTTTTGGTCGACGACCTGATTACCCTGGGTACCCAGGAACCGTATCGGATGTTCACGTCCCGCGCCGAATACCGTTTGATCCTGCGCGAAGACAACGCCGACCTACGCTTGACCGAAAAAGGTCGCGAATTGGGTCTGGTGGATGATGTGCGTTGGGCGGCGTTCTGCAAGAAGCGCGAAAGCATCGATCTGGAAGAGCAACGCCTGAAAAGTACTTGGGTTCGCCCGGGCACTGAGCAGGGCGATGCGATTTCCGAGAAGTTCGGTACGCCGCTGACCCACGAATACAATTTGCTCAACCTGCTGAGCCGTCCGGAAATCGACTACGCTGGTCTGATCGCCGTGACCGGTGGGGGCGCAGAAGATCCACAGGTCGCCGAACAGGTCGAAATCAAGACCAAATACGCCGGTTACATCGATCGTCAACAGGATGAAATCGCGCGCCTGCGGGCCAGCGAAGACACCAAACTGCCTGTGGATATCGATTACACGAACATCTCCGGTCTCTCGAAAGAGATCCAGAGCAAGCTCGGCGCGACCCGTCCAGAGACCCTGGGCCAGGCGTCGCGTATTCCGGGCGTGACCCCGGCAGCGATTTCGCTGTTGATGATTCATTTGAAAAAACGCGGCGCGGGCCGTCAGTTGGAGCAAAGCGCTTGAGTTCGTTGGTCACCTCGCAACACGCCGAAGAGTTATCCACAGGTGCTCGCCAGCTCGGTGTCAACCTGACGGACGCCCAGCATGCACAGCTGCTGGGTTATCTGGCCCTGTTGATAAAATGGAACAAGGCCTACAACCTCACGGCCGTGCGTGATCCGGACGAAATGGTTTCACGGCATTTGCTCGACAGCCTGAGCGTTATGTCCTTCATCGAAAACGGCCGTTGGCTGGATGTGGGCAGTGGCGGCGGCATGCCAGGGATTCCCCTGGCGATCCTGTTTCCTGAGTCGCAAGTGACCTGCCTGGACAGCAACGGCAAGAAAACCCGCTTCCTGACCCAGGTCAAACTCGAACTCAAACTGGATAACCTGCAAGTTATCCACAGTCGCGTCGAAGCCTTCCAGCCTGAACTGCCATTCAACGGGATCATTTCCCGTGCGTTCAGCAGCATGGAGAACTTCAGCAACTGGACTCGCCATTTGGGCGACGCCGAAACACGTTGGCTGGCAATGAAGGGCGTTCATCCCGCTGATGAGCTGGTAGCATTGCCCGCAGACTTCCACCTCGATAGCGAACACGCCCTGGCCGTACCCGGTTGCCAAGGCCAACGCCATCTGCTGATACTGCGCCGCACGGCATGATTGGGAACACAAGCAAGAATGGCTAAGGTATTCGCGATAGCGAACCAAAAGGGTGGTGTGGGCAAGACCACCACCTGCATCAACCTCGCAGCTTCCCTGGTCGCTACCAAGCGTCGGGTGCTGTTGATCGATCTCGATCCACAGGGCAACGCCACCATGGGTAGCGGTGTGGATAAACACGGCCTGGAAAACTCGGTCTACGACCTGCTGATCGGCGAATGCGATCTGGCCCAGGCCATGCACTATTCCGAGCATGGCGGTTATCAATTGCTGCCGGCCAACCGCGACCTGACCGCGGCCGAAGTCGTTCTGCTGGAAATGCAGATGAAGGAAAGCCGTCTGCGCAGTGCGTTGGCGCCGATCCGTGAAAACTACGATTACATTTTGATCGACTGCCCGCCGTCGCTGTCGATGTTGACGCTCAATGCGCTGGTTGCCGCCGACGGGGTGATTATCCCCATGCAGTGCGAGTACTTCGCGCTCGAAGGGTTGAGCGACCTTGTGGATAACATCAAGCGCATTGCCGAACTGCTGAACCCTAACCTGAAAGTCGAAGGCCTGTTGCGGACCATGTACGACCCGCGCCTGAGCCTGATGAACGACGTATCGGTGCAGCTCAAGGAACACTTCGGCGATCAGCTCTACGACACCGTGATTCCACGTAACATCCGCTTGGCCGAAGCGCCAAGCTATGGCATGCCGGCGCTGGCGTACGACAAATCATCGCGGGGCGCGATTGCCTATCTGGCATTGGCGGGCGAGATGGTTCGCCGTCAGCGCAAAAACTCACGCATCGCCGCTGCTCAGGCAACTTAAGGAATCCCCATGGCCGTCAAGAAACGAGGTCTCGGACGTGGACTGGATGCACTGCTGAGTGGTCCGACTGTCAGCTCGCTGGAAGAGCAAGCGGTACAAGCCGACCAGCGTGAGTTGCAGCACCTGCCCCTGGACCTGATCCAGCGTGGCAAGTACCAGCCGCGTCGGGACATGGATCCTCAAGCGCTGGAAGAGCTGGCGCAGTCGATCAGGGCCCAGGGCGTGATGCAGCCGATCGTGGTTCGCCCGATCGGCAGCGGGCGCTTCGAAATCATCGCCGGCGAACGCCGCTGGCGTGCCAGCCAGCAGGCTGGCCAGGAAACCATCCCGGCGATGGTTCGCGATGTGCCGGATGAAACCGCCATCGCCATGGCGCTGATCGAGAACATCCAGCGCGAAGACCTCAATCCGATCGAAGAAGCGGTGGCCTTGCAGCGTTTGCAGCAGGAATTCCAGCTGACTCAACAACAAGTGGCCGAGGCTGTGGGTAAGTCCCGCGTCACCGTCGCCAACCTGCTGCGCCTGATTTCGCTGCCGGAAGTCATCAAAACCATGCTGTCTCACGGCGACCTGGAAATGGGTCATGCCCGTGCCTTGCTCGGTTTGCCGGAAAATCAACAAGTTGAAGGGGCGCGACATGTTGTCGCACGGGGGCTGACTGTGCGCCAGACTGAAGCACTGGTTCGCCAGTGGTTGAGTGGCAAACCGGAGCCTGTGGAACCTGCAAAACCGGACCCGGATATCGCCCGGCTCGAGCAGCGTCTGGCCGAGCGCCTAGGCTCTGCGGTGCAGATCCGCCACGGAAAGAAGGGTAAGGGGCAGCTAGTGATCGGCTACAACTCTCTTGATGAGCTTCAAGGTGTGCTCGCACACATCCGCTGAAACAATTCCTCATGTAGCGTGAAGTCGGAAATCACTACCTGACAGTTGAATAGGGGCAGAACCGCCCCTATACTCTGCGCGCATTTTGTCGGCACAAATTATGCCAAGTTATTGAATTCTGGCAGCCGACCATTGGGGAGCAAAAGAGATGGAAAACCGCACGCCAGACCGCTTGCCGTTCCATCGCCTGGCAGTTTTTCCGGTGTTAATGGCTCAATTTGTCGTTTTGCTGATTGCCGCTTTGGCGCTCTGGCAATGGCATGGAGTCGTTGCCGGGTACTCAGGGCTCTGCGGAGGCCTGATAGCCTTGCTTCCCAATATTTATTTTGCTCACAGGGCATTTCGGTTTTCCGGCGCCCGAGCAGCTCAAGCCATCGTCCGGTCTTTTTATGCCGGCGAGGCGGGCAAACTGATTTTGACGGCAGTGCTGTTTGCATTGACGTTTGCAGGTGTGAAGCCATTGGCGCCGTTAGCAGTATTCGGCGTCTTCGTGCTGACCCAACTGGTTAGCTGGTTCGCTCCCCTGCTAATGAGAACAAGACTTTCGAGACCTTAGGGCGTTTGAGGCAACCATGGCAGAGACAACCGCTTCGGGCTATATCCAGCACCACTTGCAAAACCTGACCTTCGGTCAGCACCCAACTGGCGGGTGGGGTTTTGCCCACACCGCAGCAGAAGCCAAAGAAATGGGCTTCTGGGCTTTCCACGTCGATACTCTCGGCTGGTCGGTCGCGTTGGGTCTGATTTTCGTTCTTCTTTTCCGCATGGCGGCAAAGAAGGCGACTTCCGGTCAGCCTGGTGCTTTGCAGAACTTCGTTGAAGTATTGGTCGAATTCGTCGATGGCAGCGTGAAAGACAGCTTCCATGGCCGTAGCCCGGTGATTGCACCGTTGGCGCTGACCATCTTCGTCTGGGTCTTCCTGATGAACGCCGTCGACCTGATTCCGGTTGACTGGATTCCTCAAGTGGCCATGTTGATCTCCGGCGATCCGCACATTCCGTTCCGCGCCGTATCGACCACTGACCCGAACGCTACCCTGGGCATGGCCCTGTCGGTATTCGCGTTGATCATTTTCTACAGCATCAAGGTCAAGGGCATCGGCGGTTTCATCGGCGAACTGACCCTGCACCCGTTCGGCAGCAAGAACATCTTCGTTCAAGCCCTGCTGATTCCGGTGAACTTCCTGCTTGAGTTCGTGACACTGATTGCCAAGCCGATCTCGTTGGCACTGCGTCTGTTCGGCAACATGTATGCCGGCGAACTGGTCTTCATTCTGATTGCTGTGATGTTCGGCAGCGGTCTGCTCTGGCTTAGCGGCCTGGGCGTAGTTCTGCAGTGGGCGTGGGCTGTGTTCCACATCCTGATCATCACCCTGCAGGCGTTTATCTTCATGATGTTGACCATCGTTTACCTGTCGATGGCGCACGAAGAGAACCATTAAGACCAGTCTCGACTAGTCTGATGTCCCATCCGGTAACACGGGTGGGGGCCCGAACAGGGCTATGAAACGATTTGTTTTACCGCTTTAAAATCTAAAAAACCTAAACCATACGACGTAAAAGTCGGGAGGAAAGATGGAAACTGTAGTTGGTCTAACCGCTATCGCTGTTGCACTGTTGATCGGCCTGGGCGCACTGGGTACCGCAATTGGTTTCGGCCTGTTGGGCGGCAAGTTCCTGGAAGGCGCCGCGCGTCAGCCAGAAATGGTTCCAATGCTGCAAGTTAAAATGTTCATCGTTGCCGGTCTGCTCGACGCCGTAACCATGATCGGTGTTGGTATCGCTCTGTTCTTCACCTTCGCGAACCCATTCGTTGGTCAACTCGCTGGCTAATCACTCGAATCGTCGAGTGATTAGTGTGTTGTGCAACGAACGAGCGAGGTGTTGGCGTGAACATTAATGCAACCCTGATTGGCCAGTCCGTTGCGTTCTTAATTTTTGTACTTTTTTGCATGAAGTTCGTATGGCCTCCGGTCATCGCGGCTTTGCACGAACGTCAGAAGAAGATCGCGGATGGACTGGACGCTGCCGCCCGAGCAGCTCGCGACCTGGAGTTGGCCCAAGATAAAGCGGGTCAACAACTGCGCGAAGCGAAAGCTCAGGCAGCCGAAATCATTGAGCAAGCCAAGAAACGCGGTAACCAGATCGTTGAAGAGGCTGTTGAAAAAGCCCGTATCGACGCTGACCGTGTGAAGGTTCAGGCTCAGGCCGAGATCGAGCAGGAACTGAACAGTGTCAAAGACGCGCTGCGTGCCCAACTGGGTGCACTGGCTGTCGGCGGCGCCGAGAAGATCCTGGGTGCCACAATCGATCAAAACGCGCACGCGGAGCTGGTAAACAAACTGGCTGCTGAAATTTAAGCGAGGGCGATCATGGCAGAATTGACCACGTTGGCCCGACCTTACGCTAAGGCAGCCTTCGAGCACGCCCAGGCCCACCAGCAACTGGCCTCTTGGTCAGCCATGCTCGGCCTGGCTGCAGCAGTGTCGCAAGACGACACCATGCAGCGCGTGCTCAAGGCCCCGCGACTGACGAGCGCAAACAAGGCCGCCACGTTTATTGACGTGTGCGGCGACAAGTTTGATGCCAAGGCACAGAACTTCATTAACGTCGTTGCCGAAAACGACCGTCTCCCGCTTTTGCCGGAGATATCCGCTCTGTTCGACCTGTACAAGGCTGAACAAGAGAAGTCGGTAGACGTTGAAGTGACCAGTGCTTTTGCATTGAACCAAGAACAGCAAGACAAACTCGCCAAGGTTCTCAGTGCACGACTCAACCGGGAAGTGCGCCTGCAAGTCGAGGAAGACAAATCCCTGATTGGGGGCATTGTCATCCGCGCCGGCGACCTGGTTATCGATGGCTCGGTTCGCGGCAAACTCGCGAACCTTGCCGAAGCATTGAAATCTTGAGTTTGAAGGGGCAGCAGAGCAATGCAGCAACTCAATCCTTCCGAAATAAGTGAAATTATCAAGGGCCGCATCGACAAGCTCGATGTGACCTCCCAAGCCCGTAACGAAGGCACTGTCGTCAGCGTATCTGACGGTATCGTGCGGATTCACGGTCTGGCCGACGTCATGTACGGCGAGATGATCGAGTTTCCGGGCGGCGTCTTCGGTATGGCTCTCAACCTCGAGCAAGACTCTGTAGGCGCCGTTGTATTGGGCTCCTACCAGTCTCTGGCTGAAGGCATGAGCGCCAAGTGCACCGGCCGCATCCTCGAAGTTCCGGTTGGTAAGGAACTGCTGGGTCGCGTAGTCGACGCACTGGGTAACCCTGTTGACGGCAAAGGTCCGCTGAACAACACCGAGACCGATGCGGTCGAGAAAGTTGCTCCAGGCGTGATCTGGCGTAAGTCGGTAGACCAGCCTGTACAGACTGGCTACAAGGCTGTCGATGCCATGATCCCTGTCGGCCGTGGCCAGCGTGAGCTGATCATCGGTGACCGTCAGATCGGTAAAACCGCTCTGGCGATCGACGCGATCATCAACCAGAAAGACAGCGGCATTTTCTGCGTCTACGTAGCCATCGGTCAGAAGCAATCGACCATCGCCAACGTGGTTCGCAAGCTGGAAGAAAACGGCGCACTGGCTAACACCATCGTCGTGGCGGCGAGCGCTTCGGAATCTGCAGCACTGCAGTTCCTGGCTCCGTACTCCGGTTGCACCATGGGTGAATTCTTCCGCGACCGCGGTGAAGACGCGCTGATCGTTTATGACGATCTGTCCAAGCAAGCAGTGGCTTACCGCCAGATTTCCCTGCTGCTGCGCCGTCCACCAGGCCGTGAAGCTTACCCAGGCGACGTGTTCTATCTCCACTCCCGTCTGCTGGAGCGCGCATCCCGCGTTTCGGAAGAATACGTAGAGAAGTTCACCAACGGCGCAGTGACCGGCAAAACCGGTTCCCTGACCGCACTGCCGATCATTGAAACCCAGGCTGGCGACGTTTCCGCGTTCGTTCCGACCAACGTGATTTCCATCACCGACGGTCAGATCTTCCTGGAATCGGCCATGTTCAACTCCGGGATCCGTCCTGCTGTGAACGCCGGTGTTTCGGTATCCCGTGTGGGTGGTGCTGCTCAGACCAAGATCATCAAGAAGCTCTCCGGTGGTATCCGTACCGCTCTGGCTCAGTACCGTGAACTGGCGGCATTCGCCCAGTTCGCTTCTGACCTGGACGAAGCGACCCGTAAGCAACTTGAGCATGGTCAGCGCGTTACCGAGCTGATGAAGCAGAAGCAATACGCACCAATGTCGATCGCTGACATGGCGCTGTCGCTGTATGCCGCTGAGCGTGGGTTCCTGACTGACGTCGAAATCGCCAAGATCGGCAGCTTTGAACAAGCGCTGATTGCTTTCTTCAACCGCGATCACGCCGAATTGATGGCGAAGATCAACGTGAAGGGTGACTTCAATGACGAAATCGACGCTGGCATGAAAGCCGGTATCGAGAAGTTCAAGGCCACCCAAACCTGGTAAGCCGCAGCGGGAGCCGCAAGGCTCCCGCTTGCTAACCTGATAGGTGTTACATGGCAGGCGCAAAAGAGATTCGCAGTAAGATTGCGAGCATCAAAAGCACGCAAAAGATTACCAGCGCCATGGAAAAAGTGGCGGTCAGTAAAATGCGCAAGGCACAAATGCGCATGGCTGCTAGCCGTCCTTACGCGGAGCGCATCCGCCAGGTTATTGGCCATCTGGCCAACGCCAACCCGGAATATCGCCACCCATTCATGATCGACCGTGAAGTAAAGCGCGTCGGTTACGTTGTGGTGAGCAGTGACCGTGGTCTGTGTGGTGGCTTGAACACCAACCTGTTCAAGGCCCTGGTCAAGGACATGGCGGTAAACCGCGAAAACGGCGTCGAGATTGATCTGTGTGTAGTGGGTAGCAAGGGTGCGGCTTTCTTCCGCAACTTCGGCGGTAACGTCGTTGCAGCTATCAGCCACCTGGGTGAAGAGCCGTCGATCAATGACTTGATCGGCAGCGTCAAGGTGATGCTGGATGCCTACCTGGACGGCCGTATTGACCGCCTGTCCGTGGTGTCCAACAAGTTCATCAACACCATGACGCAATCGCCTACCGTGGAGCAGTTGATTCCACTGGTGGCAACCCCGGATCAAGAACTCAAGCACCACTGGGATTATCTGTACGAACCGGACGCCAAAGAGCTGCTTGACGGCTTGATGGTCCGTTACGTGGAGTCGCAGGTCTACCAGGCGGTGGTCGAGAACAACGCGGCTGAACAAGCTGCGCGGATGATCGCGATGAAGAACGCTACCGACAACGCCGGTGATTTGATCAGCGATTTGCAGCTGGTCTACAACAAGGCGCGTCAGGCTGCGATCACCCAAGAGATCTCGGAAATCGTCGGCGGCGCTGCCGCGGTTTAACGGTTCAAATATTCAGAGGATCCAGCTATGAGTAGCGGACGTATCGTTCAAATCATCGGCGCCGTTATCGACGTGGAATTTCCACGCGACAGCGTACCGAGCATCTACAACGCGCTGAAAGTAGTGAGCGCGGCCGAAACCACCCTGGAAGTTCAGCAACAGCTGGGCGACGGCGTGGTTCGTACCATTGCGATGGGTTCCACCGAGGGCTTGAAGCGCGGTCTGGAAGTCACTGACTCTGGCACAGCCATCTCCGTACCAGTCGGTAAAGCGACCCTGGGCCGGATCATGGACGTTCTGGGTAACCCGATCGACGAAGCTGGCCCGATCGACACCGAAGAGCGCTGGGGCATTCACCGTCCTGCGCCAACCTTCGCTGAACAAGCGGGCGGCAACGACCTGCTGGAAACCGGCATCAAGGTTATCGACCTGGTTTGCCCGTTCGCCAAGGGTGGTAAAGTCGGTCTGTTCGGTGGTGCCGGTGTAGGCAAAACCGTAAACATGATGGAACTGATCCGTAACATCGCCATCGAGCACAGCGGTTATTCCGTGTTCGCCGGTGTGGGTGAGCGTACTCGTGAGGGTAACGACTTCTACCACGAGATGAAGGATTCCAACGTTCTGGACAAAGTGGCACTGGTTTACGGTCAGATGAACGAGCCGCCGGGTAACCGTCTGCGCGTAGCACTGACCGGCCTGACCATGGCCGAGAAGTTCCGTGACGAAGGTAACGACGTTCTGCTGTTCGTCGACAACATCTATCGTTACACCCTGGCCGGTACTGAAGTATCCGCACTGCTGGGCCGTATGCCTTCTGCAGTAGGTTACCAGCCGACCCTGGCCGAAGAGATGGGTACTCTGCAAGAGCGTATCACTTCGACCAAAAACGGTTCGATCACCTCGATCCAAGCGGTATACGTACCTGCGGATGACTTGACTGACCCGTCGCCAGCGACCACTTTCGCCCACTTGGACGCCACCGTCGTTCTGTCCCGTGACATCGCTTCCCTGGGTATCTACCCAGCGGTCGATCCACTCGACTCGACTTCGCGCCAGCTGGACCCGAACGTAATCGGCCAGGACCACTACGACACCGCTCGCGGCGTACAGTATGTTCTGCAGCGCTACAAAGAACTGAAGGACATCATTGCGATCCTGGGTATGGACGAGCTGTCGGAAGCCGACAAGCAGTTGGTAAACCGTGCTCGTAAGATCCAGCGTTTCTTGTCGCAGCCGTTCTTCGTGGCTGAAGTCTTCACCGGTGCATCGGGTAAATACGTTTCCCTGAAAGACACCATTGCTGGCTTCAAAGGCATCCTCAACGGTGACTACGACCACCTGCCAGAACAAGCGTTCTACATGGTCGGCGGCATCGAAGAAGCGATCGAGAAAGCCAAGAAACTGTAATCCCGGCGCCCGGCAACGGGCGCTAATTTAGGTTGAGGCAATCAGATGGCTATGACAGTCCATTGCGATATCGTCAGCGCGGAAGGGGAAATCTTTTCCGGCCTGGTCGAGATGGTGGTTGCGCACGGTGCACTGGGTGATCTTGGTATCGCCCTGGGTCACGCGCCGCTGATCACTAATCTCAAGCCGGGTCCGATCCGCCTGATCAAGCAGGGCGGGGAAGAGGAGGTGTATTACATCTCCGGTGGTTTCCTCGAGGTTCAGCCGAACATGGTCAAGGTTCTTGCCGACACCGTGCAACGTGCTGCCGACCTGGATGAAGCCTCCGCTCGGGAAGCAGTTCAGGCTGCCGAGAAGGCCCTGCATGACAAAGGCGCAGAGTTCGATTACGGAGCTGCTGCCGCACGTCTGGCCGAGGCTGCAGCTCAGCTGCGCACCGTCCAGCAGATCCGCAAGAAGTTCGGCCACTAATAGGCCATCGACTTATTGCGCGATTGATTAAAAAGGGTAGCCTCGGCTACCCTTTTTTCTTTTCCGACTTTCATCACCCGGTCGCAGTCGCTGACCCCCCAGGATTAGTAGCCTGTCATGTCTCTTGAAATCGTTATCCTCGCTGCCGGCCAAGGCACGCGCATGCGTTCGGCCTTGCCGAAAGTCCTGCATCCGGTTGCCGGTAACTCAATGCTTGGCCATGTTATCCACACGGCCCGGCAACTAGCTCCACAACGCATCCATGTGGTGATCGGCCATGGTGCCGAATCGGTGCGCGAACGTCTGGCGGCCGATGACCTGAATTTCGTCCTGCAGGATCAACAGCTCGGTACCGGACATGCGGTGGCCCAGGCTGTACCGTTTATCAAGTCTGACACCGTGCTGATTCTGTACGGCGACGTACCGTTGATCGAAGTCGAAACCCTGCAACGGTTGCTCAAGCTGGCTGCACCGCAGCAACTGGGCCTGTTGACGGTCGAGCTGGATGACCCGACGGGTTACGGCCGCATCGTCCGCGATGCCGCCGGCAAAGTTACCGCCATCGTCGAGCATAAAGACACCAACGACGTCGAGCGTGCGATCACTGAGGGCAATACAGGCATTCTGGCACTACCTTTCGAACGTCTGGGTGATTGGGTAAGTCGTCTCTCCAATAACAATTCCCAAGGCGAGTACTACCTGACCGACGTGATCGCCATGGCGGTCAGTGATGGTCTGGTGGTGGCTACCGAACACCCCCATGACACCATGGAAGTGCAGGGCGCCAACGATCGCAAGCAACTGGCCGAGCTTGAGCGTCACTATCAGCTGCGCGCCGCTCGTCGTTTGATGGCTCAGGGCGTGACCCTGCGCGACCCGGCACGTTTCGATGTGCGGGGTGAGGTCACGGTCGGTCGGGATGTACTGATCGACATCAACGTGATCCTCGAAGGCAAAGTGGTCATCGAGGACGACGTGGTGATCGGGCCGAACTGCGTGATCAAGGACAGCACCCTGCGCAAAGGCGTGCAGATCAAGGCCAACAGCCATATCGAAGGCGCGATACTCGGTGAAGGCAGCGATGCCGGCCCGTTCGCTCGTTTGCGTCCGGGTACGGTGCTGGAAGCTCGCGCGCATGTGGGTAACTTCGTTGAGCTGAAGAACGCCCATATGGGCGAGGGCGCCAAGGCCGGTCACTTGACGTATCTGGGCGACGCCGAGATCGGTGCGCGTACCAACATCGGCGCAGGCACCATCACCTGTAACTACGATGGGGCGAACAAGTGGAAAACCGTGTTGGGCGAAGATGTATTCATCGGTTCCAACAACTCGTTGGTGGCGCCTGTGGATATCTCGGCGGGTGCGACGACGGCTGCCGGTTCGACCATTACCCAGAATGTGGATAAGGCCCAGTTGGCTGTGGGTCGGGCTCGGCAGAAGAACATCGATGGCTGGAAGCGGCCGGAGAAGATCAAGAAGAGCTGAGTTATCCACAGTTCATGATGTGCTGGCCATGAGATTGCTTTCGCGGGCAAGCCTCGCTCCTACGGAATATCACCGTCCGTAGGAGCGAGGCTTGCCCGCGAAGCTTTTTATCCACAGATCATTTTTATCGTGTCCCGCTTGACGAAGTTTTGACAATAGGTTTTGATTACTTACGTTATCTTTCGAATCGAAACTTACCCGTCATGTCGAAACGCAACACGCCCCAACGACGCCACAACATCCTCGCCTTGCTCAATGAGCAGGGCGAAGTCAGCGTGGATGAGTTGGCCAAGCGCTTCGAAACTTCGGAAGTTACGATTCGCAAGGATTTGGCGGCGCTCGAAAGCAACGGTCTGTTGCTGCGTCGTTATGGCGGGGCGGTCACCATGCCTCAGGAACTGGTCGCCGACCTCGGCCAACCGGTTTCCAAATACAAGCAGGCCATTGCCCGCGCCGCCGTCACGCGGATCCGCGAGCATGCGCGAATCATCATCGACAGCGGCAGCACCACCGCCGCGATGATCCCGGAACTCGGCCAGCAACCGGGTCTGGTGGTGATGACTAACTCCCTGTATGTCGCCAACGCTTTGAGCGAACTCGAGCACGAGCCGGTGCTGTTGATGACCGGGGGGACCTGGGACCCGCATTCCGAGTCCTTCCAGGGTCAGGTGGCCGAGCAAGTACTACGCTCATATGACTTTGATCAGCTATTTATCGGTGCTGATGGCATCGATCTGGTACGCGGGACCACCACCTTCAACGAATTGCTGGGCTTGAGCCGTGTCATGGCCGAGGTTGCCCGCGAAGTGATCGTGATGGTCGAGGCCGACAAGATCGGCCGCAAAATTCCCAATCTGGAGCTGCCATGGAGCAGCGTCCATACCCTCATCACCGATGATCGCCTGCCACTTGCGGCACGCGATCAGATTCAGGCCCGCGGCATTAATTTGATTTGCGCCGCCGTCAGTCAGGAGAACTAGCATGTGTGGAATTGTCGGTGCAGTCGCAGAACGTAACGTTACCGCTATCCTGCTCGAAGGCCTCAAGCGTCTGGAGTACCGTGGGTATGACAGCGCCGGTGTGGCGGTGTACACCAACGATGAAAAACTCTTGCGCACGCGTCGTCCGGGCAAGGTCAGCGAACTGGAACAGGCGCTGATCGAAGAGCCTCTGGTCGGCCGTCTGGGCATTGCCCACACCCGCTGGGCGACCCATGGCGCGCCGTGCGAACGCAACGCGCACCCGCATTTTTCCGGCGATCTGGCGGTGGTGCACAACGGCATCATCGAGAACCATGAAGCCCTGCGCGAGCAACTCAAGGCGCTGGGCCACGTGTTCACGTCGGACACTGACACTGAAGTCATCGCGCATTTGCTGAACGAAAAACTCAATGAGCAGCCCGACCTGGCTGCGGCCCTGAAAGCGACTGTCAAAGAACTGCACGGTGCTTACGGCTTGGCGGTGATCAGTGCCCGGCAACCGGATCGCCTGGTGGCGGCCCGCAGTGGCAGCCCGCTGGTGATCGGTCTCGGCCTGGGTGAAAACTTCCTGGCGTCCGACCAATTGGCACTGCGCCAGGTCACCGACCGCTTCATGTACCTGGAAGAAGGCGATATCGCCGAAATTCGCCGCGACAGCGTGCAGATCTGGGATATCAACGGCGCACTCGTCGAGCGTGAAAGCGTTCAGTACCGTGACGGGGCCGAAGCGGCTGACAAGGGCGAATTTCGCCATTACATGCTCAAGGAAATTCACGAGCAACCAGCCGTGGTGCAGCGCACCCTCGAAGGTCGCCTGAGTCAGAACCAGGTGCTGGTCGAGGCATTCGGTCCCCAAGCGGCCGAGCTGTTCGCCAAGGTGCGCAATGTACAGATCGTCGCCTGCGGCACCAGCTATCACGCCGGCATGGTTGCCCGTTACTGGCTCGAAGAACTGGCTGGCATCCCATGTCAGGTCGAAGTCGCCAGCGAATTCCGCTATCGCAAGGTAGTGGTGCAGCCCGACACCCTGTTCGTGAGCATCTCCCAGTCAGGTGAAACCGCCGACACCTTGGCCGCGCTGCGCAATGCCAAGGAGCTCGGTTTCCTCGCCAGCCTGGCAATCTGCAACGTCGGCATCAGCTCCCTGGTGCGTGAATCGGACCTGACGCTGCTGACCCAGGCCGGTCGCGAAATCGGCGTGGCCTCGACCAAAGCCTTCACCACTCAACTGGTTGGCCTGCTGTTGCTGACCCTGTCCCTGGGTCAGGTTCGCGGTACGTTGGCCGAAGGTGTCGAAGCCACACTGGTCGAAGAACTGCGTCGCCTGCCGACCCGTTTAGGCGAAGCCCTGGCCATGGACAGCACCGTGGAGAAAATCGCCGAGCTGTTCGCCGAGAAGAACCACACACTGTTCCTCGGTCGCGGCGCGCAATTCCCGGTGGCGATGGAAGGGGCCCTCAAACTCAAGGAAATCTCTTACATCCACGCAGAAGCCTACCCGGCGGGCGAATTGAAACATGGCCCGTTGGCGCTTGTGGATAACGATATGCCCGTCGTCACTGTGGCGCCGAACAACGAGTTGCTGGAGAAGTTGAAATCCAACCTCCAGGAAGTCCGCGCCCGTGGTGGTGAGCTGATCGTCTTCGCCGACGAGCAGGCCGGCATGACCAATGGCGAAGGCACTCATGTCGTCCAGATGCCGCACATCCACGACATCCTGTCGCCGATCCTCTACACCATCCCGCTGCAGCTGCTCTCGTACTACGTCGCTGTATTGAAAGGCACTGACGTTGACCAGCCGCGTAACCTGGCAAAGTCGGTGACTGTGGAATAAGTTATCCACAAGCCCTGAAATGAAAAGACCGCAGCTTTGCAGACCGTGTGAAAACGCAGT